>JBEDAU010000259.1:0-6925 GCA_041177605.1 Cyanobacteriota bacterium
CCGCAGCATCAGGCCATTGGCCACCGCGAGCACCAGCAGGTCCAGGCTCGCCACCGGCGAGGCGATCACCCCGGCGGCCACCAGCCACTGGGTGCGCTGCTGCAGCCGCTGGAAGGCCTGGCGCCGCAGGCTCTCGAGCTCGGCCTGCCAGCGCCCGTGCAGGGCTTCCAGCTCCCGCAGCTGCCGGGCGTTGCGCAGCCCGGCGGCCTGGCGGTGAACCTGCTCGGCCAGCGGAGCCAGCACGGCGGCCAGGTTGCCTGGCTGGCCATCCCACAGCAGCGGGCTGACGGGCTGGGGGCGGGCCAGCAGTGCCTGCAGCTCGGCCGCCACCAAGGCGGGTTCGATCCCGGTCGCGCCCTGAATCAGCAGCCGGGCCGGCAACCCCTCGGGAATGGCCTGCAGCCAGCGCAGGTCTGCGGCCGAGAGCGGCCAGCGCAGGTGGTAGAGCAGCAGCTCACAGCCCTCGAACAGCCGCGGCCAGTCGCGTTCGCCCTGCCAGCTGGGCAGGGGCTCGCCCCAGTGCAGGGTGAGCGGCCAGGGACCCTGCAGGGCCTGGGCCACGGGGGCGTGCAGGGCCAGAGCGGGCAGCTCCCGGCCCACCACGGCCAGGGCGAGGCCCTGGCGCTGCAACCGCTGCTCCAGCTGCTCCAGCTCGGCCGCCCGCCGCAGGGCGGCCGGCGGCATGACCGATGGCTCTGGGTCGGCCTCCAGGGCCGCGAACTGGCTCTCCAGGCGCCGCAGCCGCTGCAGCCAGCCGGGCACGTCGTTGGGGAGCGCCTGGAGCGGGGAGGTGCCGGAGCGGCGCCGCAGCCACCACCAGCCGCCGCCGAGCAGGGCCGCCACGCCCAGGGCCGAGGAGGGCGAGAGGTGGCTGAGCCGCAGGCCCAGGTCCAGAACCAGACCGCCGCCGGCCACCAGGCCGGCCACGGGCAGGTAGCGCCGCAGGGAGGGCAGTGCCGGCAACGGTGACAACGACGGAAGCACCGGTGGCGTCAAGGGGGCCATCTCGCAGCGTTGCATCTTTAGCTCAACAGACAGCGGCCCGCCCAGCCCCGGGGCCAATAGCGTGGGGGCCCGACGGTTGTCCTCCGTGTCGAGCTCCAGAGCGGCCCCGGCCCCCGGCGACCACCGCCGCGCCGTCAACCGGGTGCTGCTGGGCTCCCTGGTCGTGTCGATCAGCCTCACCGTGCTGAAGCTGGTCGTGGGACTGGCCAGCGGCTCGCTGGCGGTGCTGGCCGATGCGATGCGCAGCGCCACCGACGGGCTCTCGAGCCTGATGCGGCTGCTCACCAACGGCCTGTCGGATCCACGGCCCGACCGCGACCATCCCTACGGCCACCACAAATACGAGGCGCTGGGGTCGCTGGCGATCGCGGCATTCATCCTGTTCACCGCCTTCGAGATCGTGCAGAAGGCCGTGGAGCGCATCCAGGGGGGAATGCCGCCGCTGCGCCTGGGCGCCGACCAGTGGCTGCTGCTGACCCTGGTGCTGGGGGTGCAGGTGCTGGTGGCGGGCCTTGAGCGCGGCCAGGCCCGCCGGCTGGCCAGCCCCGTGCTGCGGGCCGACGCCTCCCACAGCACGGGCGACATCGCCAGCACCGTGGCCGTGGTGCTGGGCCTGGGGGCGGCGCTGTGGCTGCGGCTCAACTGGCTGGATGTGGCGCTGGCCCTGCCGCTCTGCCTGCTGCTGCTGCGGGTCTGCTGGACCGTGTTGCGGGCCAATCTGCCCCTGCTGGTCGACCAGATCGCCATCGCCCCCGAGGCCATCCACCAGGTGGCGATGGGGGTGCCGGGCGTGCTGAACTGCCACGACATCGCCAGCCGCGGCCTGGTGGGCCAGCAGGTGTTCGTGGACATGCACATGGTGGTGGAGGCCAACGACCTGCCGACGGCGCACCGCATCACCGAACTGGTGGAGGAACACCTGCAGGAGCGCTTCGGGCCGGTGCGCTGCACCATCCACCTGGAGCCGCGGGAATACGCCAGTGCCGCCATCACCTTCCGCGGCGCCCATGGTTGAGCGGCTCCGGCCCGGCGACCGCGACGGGGGCCTGCCCTGGCTCAGCCCTCGCCAGGTGGTCCAGCTCAACGGCTGGATCGAGGACCTGCGCCGGGCCCAGCAGTGGGGCGGTGGGCTGCCGGTGGCCCTGCTGGAGCCCTGCTGGCTGCGGTTGCGGGTGATCCCGGTGGCCGAGCTGGCCCTGGTCCTGCCACCGGATGCGTCGGCCGCCGCCCCGGAACTGGCCCGGTACCGCCAGCTGGTGGGCCAGGGACTGGCGGGCTGGGCAGCCCAGATCCACTGCTGGGAGGAGTTCGGAGCCGCCAACTGCCAGGCGGCCCAGCGGCGCTTCTGGAGCTGCCAGGAGCAGGGCAACCACGGCTGGACCCTGGCCCGCTACGCGGCCCTGATCGAGACCTACCGCCGCAGCATCGAGAAGGCGGCGGCCGCGGCGAAGCGGCGCCTGCCGCTGCTGGTGCTGGCCCGCTCCGACAGCCGCGAGGTCCACACGCTGCACTGGCTGGAGCCGCTGGGCCAGCCCATGCGGCACACTTGCCCCTGATTCAGGCTGCGGCAATGGCCGACGACACCACCAGCGGTATCCCCAGTTCCAGTGGCAGGTTTCCCGCCGGCGGCGACCGCGAGGGCGGGCGCCGGGCGGGCGGCAACCGGGAGGGCGGCAACCGGGAGCCCGGTGGATTCCGCATCCGCCTGAGCGACAACGAGATGCGGGCCGCCCGCGCCGTTCAGGACGCCTTCCACCTGCGCTCCACCGTGGCCGCCCTCGGCTTCTCGATCCGCACCGTGGCCCAGCTGCTGGAAGAGGGCAAGCTCGATGCCCTGGTTGCCGAGCAGCGGGCCCAGGCCGGCAATCGGCCGGAGCGCCGGGGCGAGCGCCGCTCCGAGCGGCCCATCACCCCCCGGATCGATCCCTTCGCCCGCCCCAGCAAGCCGGCCCCGACCGCCGCTGAGGCACCAGCTGAGCCCGCCCCAGAGGCGGAGGCTGCTCAGGCGGAGGCCGCTCAGGCAGACGTTGCCAGCGAGCCGGTGCTGAGCGAGCCCGAAGCGGCCACCCCCGAAGCGGCCACCACTGAGGCCACGGCTGAGGCCACACCCGAGGCCACCGCCGCCGCCAGCGACGAGGCCTGATTCCGATGGCACGACCCAGGGTGCTCTCCGGGGTGCAACCCACCGGAGCCCTTCACCTCGGCAACTGGCTCGGGGCGATTCGCAACTGGGTCGACCTGCAGGACAGCCACGACACCTTCTTCTGTGTGGTGGATCTGCATGCCATCACCGTGCCGCACCGGCCCGAGCAGCTCGCCGAGGACACCCTGACCACCGCGGCGCTCTATCTCGCCTGCGGCATCGACCCCAGCCGCTCCACGGTGTTCGTGCAGAGCCAGGTGAGCGCCCACAGCGAACTGGCCTGGCTGCTCAACTGCGTCACGCCGCTCAACTGGCTGGAGCGGATGATCCAGTTCAAGGAGAAGGCGGTGAAGCAGGGCGACCAGGTGTCGGTGGGCCTGCTCGACTATCCGGTGCTGATGGCCGCCGACATCCTTCTCTATGACGCCGACCTGGTGCCGGTGGGGGAAGACCAGAAGCAGCACCTGGAGCTGGCGCGCGACATCGCCCAGCAGCGGATCAACGCCCGCTTCGCCCCGCGGGGGGCCGACGGGGAGCCTGGGGTGATCCTCAAGGTGCCCGAGCCGCTCATCCTCAAGGAGGGGGCCCGGGTGATGAGCCTCACCGATGGCACCAGCAAGATGAGCAAGAGCGATCCCAACGAGGGCTCGCGCATCAGCCTGCTCGATCCCCCTGAGCTGGTGGCCAGGAAGATCAAGCGGGCCAAGACCGACCCCACCATTGGGCTGGAGTTCGGCAACCCCGAGCGACCCGAGGCCGACAACCTGCTGGGCCTGTATGCCCTGTTGAGCGGCAGGGGCCGCGAGGCCGCCGCGGCCGAATGCGCCGCGATGGGCTGGGGCCAGTTCAAGCCCCTGCTGGCCGAGGCCGCCGTCGAGGCGCTGCGGCCACTGCAGGAGCGCTACCGCCAGTGGCGCTCCGATCCGGCGGCCCTGCAGGCGGTGCTCCGCCAGGGGCGGGAGCAGGCCAGCGGGGTGGCCCAGGCCACCCTGGAGCGGGTCCAGCAGGCGATGGGGTTCCTGAACACCCCCAACTGACTTAACGGTTTCTTCCGGTTTGATCAGCGGGCCTGATCAAACCGGCTGGGGTCAGCGCTCGCCAACGGCCGGGGCCCGGGTACGGCCACACCGCAGCCGAGGCCAGAGCCTCCCGTGGATGTCAGCTGCGACCCAGGTCGGAACCGCCGCGAACCACACAGATCGCAACATTTGTCAAGACCGGCTGACCGGGGGGTGGTGGGAACCCTGCCACGGCCAGCAAGGTCATGGGCAAATCCAGACATGTCCTCCGGTTTGCCCGTTCTTCCCCAGCGACGCCTGAGCCTGCTTGCCGGTCTTGTCCTGCTTGCCTCCGGCCCACTGCCAGCGGGAAGCCAGGCCATTCCGGCCCTGGAGGCGTCGGCCAGCCGGGCCGCGGCGGCGGCAGCCCCCAGCGCAGTCCCGGGTCCCCACGGCGGCCCCTACAGCCTCTCTCCCCAGCGGCGGGCCCTGCTCGACACGATCCGCTACGCCGAGGGCACCTGGCGCAACGGCCACGTCGACGGCTACCGCATGCTCTACGGCGGCGGGCTGTTTCAGCGGCTGGATCGCCATCCCGACGTCGTGGTGCGGAGCCGCTACGCCAGTGCCGCCGCCGGCGCCTATCAGTTCATGCCCAGCACCTGGCAAACGGTGGCGTCGCGCCTGCGGCTCACCAGTTTTGAGCCCCACAACCAGGACCAGGCGGCACTCCACCTGATCCGACTGCGCGGTGGCCTGTCACTGCTCGATCGCCAGGGACTCAGCCGCGAGCTGGTGGCCCGCCTGGCCCCGGAATGGGCCTCCCTGCCCACCCGCAGCGGCGGCAGCTACTACGGCCAGCCGGTGAAGGATTTCGGCGAATTGCAGCAGTTCTATGGCGAGGCCCTGCGTCGTCACAGCCAGGGCTGACCCAACGGGCTGGCCAGACTGGCAAGCCACCAGGCCTGGACGAAGCGGCCGCGAAACCCAGCTGCCGTCAGGCTTCGGGCAGACCCTGCCCATCCATCGGCGGCAACGCCACCCCCATGCCCCGCAGGCTGGCCGACAGCGACCACACCCGCAGCACCAGCTGGTGCCAGGGCGCCATCGTGTCCATCGACAGGGCCATCGGCGCCGGGGTGGCGCCGCGCAGGGCCACGGCCGCCTGCAGTTCCCGCCGGGCCTGGCCCAGGGCAGCGGCCAGTTCCTGGCGCTGCGCCGGCGCCATCACCGCGTCGGGGCAGAGCTCCAGCAGCAGCTCCCCCCGCTCGAACCAGACGCGGAAATCACGGATCAGCGAGCCGAGCAGGTGCTCCAGCAGCTCCCCATCCTCGTCTGCAGGCATCGGCGCTGCACCCATGCTTCCAGCCTAGAAGCCCTGCGTAGGATCCTCCTTCGCCTTCGCCGCCACTGCCCGTGCCCGCCCCTGTGACCGCCACCCAATCCGCTGCGGTGGCCGGGGGTGCGGCACAGGCCACCAGCGGTGGCGGTGCAACCGATGCTGCGGCGATCCAGCTGCCCAAAACCAGCGAGAGCGAACGGCTGCTGCGCATCCGCCACTCCATGAGCCACGTGATGGCGATGGCGGTGCAGAAGCTGTTTCCCAAAGCCCAGGTCACCATCGGGCCCTGGACCGAAAACGGCTTTTACTACGACTTCGACAGCCCCGATCCCTTCACCGAGGCCGATCTCAAGGCCATCAAGAAGGAGATGATCCGGATCATCAACCGCAAGCTGCCCCTCGAGCGGATCGAGGTGAGCCGCGCTGAGGCCGAAAGCCGGATCCAGGCCCAGAACGAGCCCTACAAACTGGAGATCCTGGCGGGGATCACCGAGCCGATCACCCTCTACACCCTCGGCGAAGAGTGGTGGGATCTGTGCGCCGGGCCCCACGTGGCCCACACCGGCGAGCTCAACGCCAAGGCCTTTGAGCTGGAGAGCGTGGCCGGTGCCTACTGGCGAGGGGATGAAAAGAACGCCCAGTTGCAGCGCATCTACGGCACGGCCTGGGAGACCCCCGAGCAACTGGCCGAGCACAAGCGCCGCAAGGAGGAGGCCCTGCGACGCGACCACCGCCGCCTGGGAACGGATCTCGACCTGTTTTCGATCGAGGACGAGGCCGGGGCCGGCCTGGTGTTCTGGCACCCCCGCGGCGCCCGCATGCGCCTGCTGATCGAAAACCTCTGGCGCGAACTGCATTTCGACGCCGGCTACGAGCTGCTCTACACACCCCATGTGGCCGACATCAGCCTCTGGAAGACCTCGGGCCACCTCGACTTCTACAGCGAGTCGATGTTCGGTCCAATGCAGGTGGATGAGCGGGAGTACCAGCTCAAGCCGATGAACTGCCCGTTCCACGTGCTCACCTACGCCTCCGCCCTGCGCAGCTACCGGGAGCTGCCGATCCGCTGGGCCGAGCTGGGCACCGTGTACCGCTACGAGCGCCCCGGGGTGATGCACGGCCTGATGCGCGTGCGCGGCTTCACCCAGGACGACGCCCACGTGTTCTGCCTGCCGGAGCAGATCAGCGATGAGATCTTGGCGATCCTCGATCTCATCGAGCAGATCCTCTCCACCTTCGATTTCCGCAGCTACGAGATCAACCTCTCCACCCGGCCGGAGAAATCGATCGGCGACGACGCCGTGTGGGAGCTGGCGACCCAGGGCCTGATTGAGGCGCTGAACCGCAAGGGCTGGACCTACAGGATCGATGAGGGCGGCGGTGCTTTCTATGGTCCCAAGATCGACCTCAAGATCGAGGATGCGATCGGCCGGATGT
>JBEDAU010000260.1:0-2751 GCA_041177605.1 Cyanobacteriota bacterium
CCGAGGTCGAGGGCCACCAGGCGCTGGCCGCGGAGCGAATCGGGCACCTCGCCGGCCACGATCCGCTGGGCCAGCAGCTCGGCCACGGCGGTCTTGCCCACGCCGGGCTCGCCGATCAGCACCGGGTTGTTCTTGCTGCGGCGTGAGAGCACCTGGATCAGCCTGCGGATCTCGCCGTCGCGGCCGATCACCGGGTCCAGCTCCCCGGCCCGGGCGGCGGCGGTGAGGTCGCGGCCGTAGCGCTCCAGGGCGGTGGGCTCGGCCCCCTCCCCCGGCTCCAGAGGCTCCCCATCGGGGCCCAGGGCCTCCAGGCGCAGGTTGGCCCCGGGCGCGGCGCTGGCCTGGATTGGCCTGGATTGACCTGGATTGGAGGGGATTGGCTGGGATGGGCCTGGTCCGGCCTGACCTGACCTGATCTGACCTGTCCTGATCTGATCTGGTCTGGTCTGGTCTGGTCTGAACTGCTCTGGTCTGAACTGGTCTGGTCTGGCTGGCGCCGAGGCGGGGCGGATCTCCCTGAGGCTGTCAGTGCCGCTGTCGATCCAGTCGTCGGCTGGGGCGTCCGCAGCGGCGGGCGATTCGAGCCGCAGGGCCCGCAGCAGCCGTTCCTCATCGAGGCCCTCGGCCGCCAGCAACCCGGCGCCGATCCGGGGCTCATCCAGCAGGGCCAGCAGCAGGTGGGGCAGGTCGATCAGCCGGGAGCCCCAGCCGCCCCGCAGCCGGTCGGCCGCCTCCAGCAGGTCTTCAAGCGCATCGCCGATGAACAGATCGGTGCCGCGGGCGGTGGGCTGGTCGGCGCAGAAGGCCTCAAGCCGGTCGAGCAGGCGGTCGCGATCCAGCCGCATCGGCGCCAGCCGCCGCTCGAAGCGGCGATCCAGCAGCAGGGTCTGGAGCAGGTGCTCCACATCCATCGCCTCGTGGCGCCAGCGCCGGGCGGTGTCCTGGGTGGCCAGCAGCAGGTCCCAGGCGTCGTCACTGAAGCGCTCCGGTTGGCCGGTAAGCGAAACACCCATGGATCAGACGGCGCGGGAGGAGAGCTCGATCAGCTCCACCTTGTAGCCGTCGGGATCCTGCACAAAGGCAATCACGCTGCCGCCGTGCTTCATCGGCCCCGGCTCCCGCACCACCTGCCCCCCCTTGGAGCGGATCGCCTGGCACACACCGTGGATGTCATCCACCCCGAGTGCGATGTGGCCGTAGCCGCTGCCGATCTCGTAGCTGCTGATGTCCCAGTTGTGGGTGAGTTCCAGCACGGTGTGGTCACGCTCATCGCCGTAGCCCACAAAGGCCAGGGTGAAGCGGCCGGAGGGGAAATCCTTGCGGCGCAGCAGGCGCATCCCCAGGATGTCGGTGTAGAAGGCCAGCGAGCGCTCCAGGTCAGCCACCCGCAGCATGGTGTGCAGCAGACGCATCGCCGCGATCACTCCGGTGTCGTGGGCCATTCTGGCGATCCCTCCCCGGAGCGGTACCCGTTGCCACAAAAGGGCCGGAGGGGGTGCCCCATAAGATCCTGCCCATAGCGACCGTGCAGCGGGCCTCAGTGATCGATTCCCTCGACCTCGTGATTGACACCGTGGTGGCCCGGGAGGTGCTGGATTCCCGCGGCACCCCCACCGTGGAGGCCGAAGTGATGCTCGAGGGGGGTGCCGTCGGTCGGGCCATCGTTCCCAGCGGCGCCAGCACCGGCGCCCACGAAGCCCACGAGCTGCGCGATGGCGGCAGCCGCTACATGGGCAAGGGGGTGCTGCAGGCGGTGAGCAACATCGAGGAGAAGATCGCCCCCGCCCTCTGCGGCATCAGCGCCCTCGACCAGGCCGCCGTTGACGCGGCGATGATCGAACTCGATGGCTCCGACAACAAGAGCGCCCTCGGGGCCAACGCCATCCTGGCGGTGAGCATGGCCACGGCCCGGGCCGCCGCCAACGGCGTGGGCCTTCCCCTCTACCGCTACCTCGGCGGCCCGATGGCCACCCTGCTGCCGGTGCCGCTGATGAACGTGATCAATGGTGGCGCCCACGCCGCCAACAGCCTGGATTTCCAGGAGTTCATGCTGGTGCCCCACGGCGCCCCCAGCTTCAAGGAAGCGCTGCGCATGGGCACCGAGGTGTTCCACGTGCTCAAGGGTCTGCTCAAAGACAAGGGCCTCAGCACCGCCGTGGGCGATGAGGGCGGCTTCGCCCCGGATCTGGGCAATGGGGAGGCCGGTGAGCTGCTGGTGCAGGCGATCGAGAAGGCCGGCTACCGCCCGGGCGACCAGATCTCCCTGGCCCTGGATGTGGCCAGCACCGAGTTCTTCAAGGACGGCCGCTACGCCTTTGATGGTGGCAGCTACACCAGCGCCGAGATGGTGGACCAGCTGGCCGCCCTGGTGAACCGCTTCCCGATCATCTCGATCGAAGACGGCGTGGCCGAGGACGACTGGGACGGCTGGGCCCTGCTCACCGAAAAGCTGGGCAAGACCGTGCAACTGGTGGGCGACGACCTGTTTGTGACCAACACCAGCCGCCTGCAGCGCGGTATCGACCTGGGGGTGGCCAACTCGATCCTGATCAAGGTGAACCAGATCGGCTCGCTCACCGAGACCCTGCAGGCGATCGACCTGGCCGGCCGCGCCGGCTACACCAGCGTGATCAGCCACCGCTCCGGCGAAACCGAAGACACCACCATCGCCGATCTGGCCGTGGCCACCCGGGCCGGCCAGATCAAGACCGGCTCCCTGAGCCGCAGCGAGCGTGTGGCCAAATACAACCA
>JBEDAU010000261.1:0-3431 GCA_041177605.1 Cyanobacteriota bacterium
GCCCCAGCGCCGGCGCCTATCTGGCGCTGCTGGCCGCGGCGGAGGCGAGCGAGGCCGTGCCCAGCCGGCCCTATCCGTTTTTCCTGGCCTCACCGCTGGAGCTCGGCGCCGGCGACGCGCCACTGCCCGGCTCGCCGCTCGACTGGCTGGCGGAGTGGAAGTACGACGGCATCCGCGGCCAGCTGATCCGCCGCGCCGGAGCGAGCTTCCTCTGGAGCCGCGGCGAGGAGCTGATCCACGCCGCCTTCCCCGAGCTGATCGCCACCAGTGCCGCCCTGCCGGAGGGCACCGTGCTCGACGGCGAGATCCTGGTGTGGCGGCAAGACGCCGAGCAGCCGGCGCCGTTCGCCCAGCTGCAGCGGCGCCTGGGCCGCAAGGCACCCGGCAAAAAGCTGCTGGCAGAGTGCCCGGCGGCGTTCGTGGCCTACGACCTGTTGGAGCAGGGGTGCGACGACTGGCGCCAACGGCCCCTGAGCCAGCGCCGCACTGCCCTGGAGGCGCTGATCCTGCAGGTGCAGGAGGCGACACCCACCCCTGCAGCCGGGCGCCTGCGCCTCTCCCCCCGGCTGGATCTCAGCGGCTGGCAGCAGCTGGAGCCCCTGCGCCAGCGGGCCGCCGCCGCCAGCGCCGAGGGGCTGATGCTCAAGGCCCTCGCCTCGCCCTACCTGGCGGGACGCAGGCGGGGTCACTGGTGGAAACACAAGCGCGATCCCTACAGCCTGGATGCGGTGTTGCTCTATGCCCAGGCCGGCAGCGGCCGCCGCGCCAACCTGTTCACGGACTACACCTTCGGGCTGTGGGATCGGCCCCCCGGCGCTGGCGATGGCCCGGCACAGCTGGTGAGCTTCGCCAAGGCCTACTCGGGCCTGAACGACGAGGAGATCACGGCTCTGGACCGCTGGATCCGCAGCCACACCACCGAGCGGTTCGGGCCGGTGCGGGCCGTGCAGCCGTTGCAGGTGTTTGAGTTGGCCTTTGAGGGGTTGCAGCGCTCCAGCCGCCACAAGAGCGGCATCGCCGTGCGGTTCCCCCGCATCAGCCGCTGGCGCCGCGACAAACCCGCCCGCGAGGCCGACAGCCTGGCCAACGCCCTGGCGCTTCTGCAGGCCTGAGGGGGCCGGTCAGCCTGAACGGCGGGCCTGCGGCGACCAAGACACCACGACGAACGGATGCTTCAGCAGCACCGGGCGATCGGGGCCATGCAGGGCGCGGCGATCAGTCAGGTGGCGGCATACATCACATTGATGCGGGCCACGTACTTCGACACCGAACCGACCACGCGCGACCCCGCATGCAGCACGCTCTGGGCACCAAACCCATGGCGGAAAAACAGGGCGGCGCCCTTGCGCGGCGTCACATCAACCGCTGTGCGGTCGGGGCGATACAGGCGCGTGCTGCCGCCCTGAACGCCATCTTCAGGTCCGTTGAGATAGAGCAGCATGGTGAGGCATGAGCGCAGCCCCGGCCATTCGACCATCTGGCAGCGATCTTCGCTCAAGCCGTAACCGGGCCAGTCGCCATCGGTGTGCAGGTTGAACACATCGTCAGCGTCATAGCGGTACATGTTGATGCGGCGACTGAGTGCCGGATGCAGGGTGGCACCATCGATGGCAGGGGGCAGCAACGGGCCGATGCGCTCAAACACAGGCCCCAGCAACGACAGGTCGGCGAGCCAGTGCACAGACTTGTTCATGCGCATGCCCGGCGGGGTGGCGATCCCGGGAGCCTCATCCCGATAGCCAAAGTGCTCACTGGCCGCCACGATGCTGTCGGCCTCAGCCGGGGTGATCACATCGTCGATCGTGAACGCGAGCAAGCCGCCCAGGTCAAGATCGGTGCGCCGGGGAGAGAGCGAGGGCTGGGGCGACAGCATCAGCGGCGTCGCCGGCGTGGCGAAGGCGAAGATCGGGGTCGCCGGCACGACTCCCCCCAGGGGCAGGGACCCGGGCATATGGGCCACCTCAACAGGGGCGGGCCATGGGCTGGCCTGCGTGGAGGCGCGATCGGATGGCATGGCGGTCTGCTGGGGGGATCAGGGCTACCAGGCACCGGTGTTGGGCATGGAAACCCACGGCTCGGCCGGTGCCAGCGGGGCGCCGCGCTGCAGCAGCTCGATCGAGATCTGGTCGGGGGAGCGCACAAAGGCCATGTGGCCATCACGGGGCGGACGCAGGATGGTGACGCCATGGGCCTGCAGACGCGCGCAGGTGGCATAGATGTCGTCGACCGCATAGGCGAGATGGCCAAAGTTGCGGCCGCCACCCAGCTCCTCAGGGTCCCAGTTGTAGGTGAGCTCAACCTGGGCCTGGTGGTCGCCCGGCGCCGCCAGATAGATCAAGGTGAAGCGGCCGGTGGGAACATCAACCTGGCGCACCAGCTCCAGCCCCAGGGCATCACGATAGAACCGCAATGAAGCGTCAACATCGCTGACGCGCACCATGGCATGCAGATATTTCATCGAGGTAACCGGGGTAACCAATACAGATCAAACAATGCGGCTCGCCTCAAGCGAGTTGTCTGCTGGGGCCACGTTGCATGGATTCTTTTGACGCTAGGGGCAGCGGATCGGAACGTCAACATGAGGTGAAGGTGCGGGTCCCTGATGGCCCCAACTCAGCCGATGGCCACAGCGACAGGGCCGAGCGTCGTGCCAGCCGTGGACACAGGCTTCGCCATCAACCCTTCTCAGCTCGGGAGCTCCCGGGTGTACGGAGTTGGCACTGGGCCTTGGGTGTTCAGCTCCCGCACAGCCCAGGGTGAACGCTCAGCTCTGCGCCCGGCGCCAGGCGCTCCATGCCGGGCGTGCTGTGGGTGATAGCGCAGGGGACCCAGAGGGTCCGCACCCGGGACAGACAGCAGCGCCCCCATGCCGCTTGCCGACTGTGAAGCAGAACGAACCGGCGGTTATCGGACCCGCATCAGACTCCGTCACAACGCGGCCGGGAGGCGTAAAACCCTGCCTGAACCATGGTCTTGGGGGCATGGGGGCAGCAGCCCTGGCGCCTTTATGGTGGAAAATGGGACTTATGGCCTGTGGATACCGGAAACCATCCAAATAGAGTTATGCAGGCATGCGGCCAGGCAGCCTTGGGCAGGCGGATCTAGCAGCCATTGACGATTACAAAGAAGTCTGTTAAAAACAATATATTTGCCGAAATGAGCGGCCATGCGATACGTTGAGTTGCACTTGTTTAGAGTGAAATTTATTCGTCCTGCGCAAACAACACTTCTTTCTGACAACAGAACATCCTCTGAGCTCTTTCATGACGCATTACTAGAAAGGCCCTCTGCCGAGCTTCGAAGCGGCTTCCTTTGGCACATTGGGAACGTAGTTCAGCTTGATGACAGAGGTGGAGCTTTTGCAATTGGCAGAACGACTAATACAACTCTCTCAAGATACGACGAAGAGCAGGGTAACTTTGTAGAAGAAG
>JBEDAU010000262.1:0-3131 GCA_041177605.1 Cyanobacteriota bacterium
GGCGTGGTGGTGGCCGGGGTGAACGTGATGGGCGTGTGGTGGAGCGGCATGGAGGGCATGGGCCCCTACCGCCTCAACGCCCCGGCCGCCCTGAGCCATCACCACCGGGGTCCCCTGCCCGCCGCCCAGGCCCATCCCGAGGCCGCCCGCCTGCACGCCAGCCGCGAAGCGGCCCTGGGGCAGGCCCGCCAGCTCGGCTGTGAGGGAGCCCACCGCATGGGAGACCGGTGGATGCCCTGCGCCCACCACCCTGCGCCCTGAGCCAGCCACCACAACTTCAGGGGGCGGCGAACACCCCCCGCACCTGCTCGCCATTGCGGGCCATCACCTCCAGATAGGTGCCGGGCTGCAGGGCCTGGGCAGCGGTGGCCGATTCCAGCGGATCGAAGATCCGCAGCTCGATGCCCAGATCCCGGGCCAGGGCCTGGTAGGGGCCGCTCCTCTGCTGGGGCTCACCGAGCAGGGCCCGCAGCCGGTGGCGCTGCACCAGCTGGGCTACGCGCCGCAGATCGGCCGGAGCCGGCGCCATCGACGGACCAGCCACCAGAAACTCCGCCCGCAGCCCATAGCGCTGGGCGAAGTAGGGCGCCACATCGTGGAAGGCCACCAGGGTGCGGCCCCGGTAGGGCGCGAGCTGGGCGGCCAGCTGTCGATCCAGCTGGCGCAGCCGGCCGATGAAGGCCGCGGCATTGCGGCGATAGGTCTGGGCGCAGGGGGGATCGGCTGCCACCAGCCCATCGCGCACGGCCTCCACCTGTTGCACCGCCCGCAGCGGATCCAGCCAGACGTGGGGATTGACCGGGCCATGCTGATGGCCGTGGTCGGCAGGGTGCGGCTCGGGCTCGCTGGTCAGGGGGGTGATGCCGCGACTGGCATCGATCACCACCAGATCGGCCCGCCCCGCCGAGGCCTGCAGCCTGTCGAGGCCATCGTCCAGCCCCAGCCCGTTCTTCACCAGCACCCGGGCCCGCTGCAACGCCGCCCCATCGGCGGGGCGGGCCTGCAGGTCGTGGGCGCCAGCGCCGGCCGGGATCAGCGCCTGCACCTCGGCGCAGTGGCCCGCCACAGCGCGTGTGAACAGGGTGATCGGCAGCACGGTGGTCACCACCCGCAGCCGCTCCCCTCCGGCGGGCCGGGCCGCTGGAGGGGCGGGGGCGCAGGCCGCCGCCAGTGCGGCCAGCAGGGACACCAGCGGCAGCAGCGACAGCCGCTGCCCGCGGCGGCGCCAGCGGCCCGGTCCGCCGGCGGCGGCCGAGGCGGCACGTGATCGGGCCCAGCCGCTGCGCGCAACCACCAGCACGTCTGCGATGAAAACGGTTCTCATTTTATGCGGCTCGCGCCTGCCGTGGCCCCCCGGCCCGAAGGCGGCTGCCAGCCGCCAGGATTTGGGCCATGCCGATCGATCTGTCGACCCGCCTGAGCACCGCCTGGGCCCTGTTCCAGGGGCTGCTGCTGGAGGCCGTGCCCTTCCTGCTGATCGGCGTGCTGATCGCCGCGCTGGCCCGCTGGTTCAGCCCCGGCGGCGCCTGGCTGCGGCGGCTGCCCGGCCATCCCATCGCCGGGCCGCTCAGCGGGGCCGCCCTTGGCTTCGCCCTGCCGGCCTGTGAGTGCGGCAACGTGCCGGTGGCGCGGCGGATGCTGGTGGCGGGAGCGCCGCTCGGCACGGCCCTCGGGTTTCTGTTCGCCGCGCCGGTGCTCAACCCGATCGTGATCGCCAGCACCTGGGCCGCCTTCCCCGATCAGCCCTGGCTGCTGCTGGCCCGGCCGCTGGGGGCGGTGCTGGTGGCCCTGGCCCTGGCCCTGCTGCTGCAGCTGCTGCCGGAGGCGGAGCTGCTGCGCCCTGATCTGCTGGAGGAGCGGCGGCTCAACCAGCCCCTGGCCCAGGTGGGACTGCTGGAGCGGCGCAGTGGCTTCGTTGGTCTGCCGGCGGCTGCGCCGACCGGGCTCCCGGAAGCGTCGGGACCGCCGGCGCCCGCCCCCGGTTGGCGCGAGGTGCTGCGCCACGCTGGCCGCGAATTCCTGCAGCTGGCCGTGCTGCTGGTGGCTGGCTGTGCCGTGGCGGCCCTGGTGCAGACCCTCCTGCCTCGCCAGTGGCTGCTGGCCGTGGGGGGAGCCCCCACCCTCTCGATCCTGGCCCTGATGGCCCTCAGCCTGGTGATCTCGGTGTGCTCGAGCGTGGATGCCTTCCTCGCCCTCGGCTTTGCCGCCCAGGTCACCCCCGGCAGCCTGCTCGCCTTCCTGCTGCTGGGACCGGTGATCGACCTCAAGCTGGTGGGCTTGCTGGGGCTGCTGTTCCGGCCGCGGGGCCTGGTGCTGGCCACCACGGGGGCCGGCCTGGCCGTGCTGCTGATCGGCCAATGGGTGAATCTCTGGAGGCTGTGATGCCCGTGCTGGTGTTGAGCGCTGACCTGTGGCGGGCCCTGGCCCTGGCCCTCTGGGCGGCGGTGCTGCTGCGCAGCAGCGTCGATGGGCGGCTGGATCTGCTGCTGCGGTCGGCGTTCCACCCCCAGGTGGCCGCCGCCGGGGGGCTCCTGTTCGCCCTGGCGACCCTGCAGCTGGGGGTGGCCCTGGCGGGCCGCCGCGTCGACAGCCGCCGCGAGGCCCCCATGGCCCTGCTCACCGCGGTGATCGCCGGGCTGCTGCTGGCCTTGCCCCCCAACCCCTCCTTCGCCGACCTGGCCAGCCAGCGTCCTGGCGACGACACCGCCAGCGACACCCTCAGTTTCGTGCTGCCCCCGGCCCAGCGCAGCCTCACCGACTGGGTGCGCCTGCTGCGCAGCCAGCCCGATCCCCACCTCTACGACGGTGACCCCGTGCGGATCAGCGGCTTTGTGCTCCCCACCCCCAACGGCCAGCCCCAGCTGGCCCGGCTGCTGGTGCGCTGCTGCCTGGCCGATGCCACCCCGGTGGGCCTGCCGGTGCGCTGGCCCGCGGGTGCCCTGCCCACCGCCGACCGCTGGCTGGCCATCGAGGGCCGGCTGGAGCGGGAGGGGGAAGGGCTGGTGGTGGTCCCAGCACGGATCACCCCGATCCCCCGGCCCCTGCGGCCCCTCGAGCCATGAGGGGCGCCCGGCGCCCCCTGCTCCTGGCCGTCGCCTTGCCGGCCCTGCTGGCGGCGGCCAGGAGCAGGG
>JBEDAU010000263.1:0-15899 GCA_041177605.1 Cyanobacteriota bacterium
GGAGGTGACCCACTCGCAGAACTGCTGCCAGCTGGAGGCGCCGGAGCGCTGCTGGAGAGTGGTGGTCATGAGAACGAGAGAAGAGTGGAAACCCAGGGCCGGAACCCCGGAAGACCGGTAATTAGGGCGGGTGCCGGCGGACCGGAAACCTGCCGACGGAATCCCGTCACAGCGAACTGTAACGGAACATTGCATGGTTTGTGAAGAAGCCGCCCGCTCCGGCCCCTCAGCCCTGCTCATCCCTCCCATCAGCTCCGCTTGTGGTTCTGGCCCGATGCCGCTGCTAGGAGTTCGGTCACAAGCTCCAACCCCACGGCCCGCACCGGCATGGCTCCTGTTCCCCCGCCTCAGCGCCTCCCGGCAGCTCCCCTTGCCCTGGCGGTCGTCTCCACGGTGGCCACTGGCCTCATGCTCGGCGCCTGCCAGCTGAGGGGGGACAACGAACTGCAGCAGCTCCAGCAGCGCCAGGAAAACCTGGAGCTGAAGCTGCAGCAACTGGAGCAGAAGCTCAACGCCGTGGGGCCGCGGGATGGATCGGACCGCTCAGGCAAGCCCCCGGCCGGGCCGGTGAAGTCGATCACCTACCGCAGCGGCACCAACGACGACCGGCTGCGCATCTACTGGGCCGATGGCAGCTCCAGCGACCTGCCGTGCACCGAGGAACAGAACACCCTGGTGTGTGGCTGAGGCTGACCTGTGGCTGAGGTGACTCAGGCCCTTGCACCCTGGCTTGACAGCACCTGCACAGGCGGGCTGAGGTGGGCGAAAGCACCATGTCCCCATGCGATCCGCCCTGGGCCTGCTGGCCGGCCTGCTGACAGCCTCTGCCGCCCTGCCGGCCTCCCCCCTGCGCGCCCAGGACGGTGCGGTGCCCTTCAGTGCCGTGCGGGCCGTGAATCTGGCCCGCGGCACCGCCATCGCCCGAAATGGGGGGCTGGGTGTCTACCGGCCCGCGCAGTGCATGTATGAAACGGCGAGCGCCGGCAACCAGTGCCTGATCCGCAGCGACGCCGAGGGCTACCTGTTCCGGTTCCTGGGCGGTGCCCCGGGCTGGCAGCAGACGGGAACGGCCCCCACCACCGAGACCGAAATCCGCATTGCCCCCGATGGCCGCGCGGTGGTGGAGGTGCTGTACAACGGCTCGCCCCGCTGAGCCCTGGGCCTCAGCCAGCCGCCATCAGCCCAGTGAGGGCCTGGCGCCAGGCCGGCTGCAGGGGCCACAGTTCACGCCGGGTGAGGCTCAGGGCAATCCCCTTCTCGCCGTAGGCCGCCTCGTTCACGAACACCGGCCAGACCGTCTGCCCGGCCTGGGCTGGGGCCGGTTCGTAGACGAGCGGGTCGCCGTTGGCCAGGCAGAACAGCGGTTCTCCCGGGTGCAGCGGCCACCAGTCACGGTGCTGGCGCCGGCCGTCCAGGCAGGCCAGCGGCATGCCGTTGCTGCGGCGCGGCAGATCGAGGCTGCCCAGGTGGCGATGCACCACCAGACGGGGGGGCAGCCGCAACCGGCCAGCGGCAGCCTCGGCCAGCACCGCCAGGGCAGCCTCCACGGCCAGCTGGGTCTGGCGACAGATGCGCTGCTGAATCACGCCCTGGGGCACCGGGCCCACCTCGATCACCAGGCCACAGGGCCAGCACTCCACCAGAAAACCGGTCTGGGCGTTGTCGGCCTCGTGCAGGTACACCGGCAATCCCAGCCGGGCCTGGATGCCGGCCGCCAGGGCCAGATCCTCTGGCCGGCGGCCGTACACCACCAGGGAATTGCCCATGGCGCTGGTGGTGCTGTGCAGATCCAGCACCACGGCGCAGGGCTTCTGGCCCTGGGGGCCATGCAGCTCCAGCAGCTGTCGGGCCCGCGCCACCTCCCGCTCGCCGCGGTTGGGATCAGCCAGCAGGGTGGGAGCGAAGCTGCGGTTGAGGTCGCGGTCGAGATAGCGCCGATTGCAGGCGTAGGCCTCGGGGTTGCCGAGCACCAGCTCCAGGCCCAGCCCATGGCTGGCCAGGCTGTCGGGGTGGGCCTGCCAGTGCTCGAGCAGCCAGGGAGCGTTGCGCTCATTGCCATGGGTACCCGCCACCACCAGCACCCGTGCCCGCTGCTCGCCCACCGCCCTGGCCCCTGGATCTGGGCGCCAGCCTGGCGCAGAGTCGGCCTGAGTCTGCGAGCCAGCCATGGCCCCTCCCCCATTCGTGGTGCAAGCGGCCCGGGGCCTGTGGCGCTGGCAGTGGCACCAGCTGATGGGGGGCCTGGGCCCGGCCGATGCCGAGGGCAACTACCGCCGACCCCCGGCCCCCTTCGCCACCACACCGCCGCTGCCGGCCGATGCCGCCGCGCCGGCAGGCCACGTGCTGATCGTGGGGCGCAGCTGCCCCTGGGCCCACCGCGCCTGGCTGGTGTGGAGCCTGCGCCAACTGGCCGGCAGCCTGGAGCTGCTGGTGGTGGAGCCCGACCCGGCAGCGGGCCGCTGGCGGTTCAGCGAGCCATTCGAGGGCTGCACCAGCCTGGCCGATCTCTACCGGCGCTCCGGCGCCCGCAACCCGGCCGGTGGCGCGGTGCGGGCCACGGTGCCGGCGCTCTACTCCCGCAGCCAGGGGGGCATCCTGGTGAATGAGAGCGCCCGGCTGATCGAGCTGCTCAACCGCTGGCCCGCCCCGGCTGGGGTCCCCGATCTCGACCCGGCCCCGCAGCGGCAGGCCACGGCCGAGTGGCGCGAGCGCCTGCAGCACAGCGTCAACGACGGCGTGTATCGCTGTGGCTTTGCCCGCAGCCAGGCCGCCTACGACCGGGCCGAAGCGGCGCTGTTTGCCAGCCTCGAGGCCGCCGAGGCCGCCCTGGCCGAGCCTGGAGGCGGCCCCTGGCTGAGCGGCCCCCAGCTGAGCCTGGCCGACGTGCAGCTCTTCCCCACCCTGATCCGGCTGGAACTCGTCTACGCGCCCCTGTTCGGGGTGAGCCGCAGGCCCCTCTGGCAGCTGCCGGCCCTGTGGCGCTGGCGCCAGCGCTTCCACCACCTGCCGGGCGTGGCCGCCACCTGCTGCCCCGACGCCTGGCGGCGCGACTACTTCGGCGCCCTGTTCCCGCTGCATCCCTCCGGCATCGTTCCGGCCGGCCCGGAGCTGGCCACACTGGTGGGCGAACCACCGGCGCGGCCATGAGCGATGCCCATCCCAGCGGCGGGGCCGATCCCGTCTTCGAGGGGGCCTACGGGCCGTTCACGATCACGGCCCAGGACCGTCGCGAGGTGCTGGGCTACCGGCTGGCCCTGCTGACCGCCGCTATCGCCCAGGCCGGGCTGCTGGCCCAGTGGCACTGGCTGGGCGACGCCTGGATCTGGCCCTGGCTGCTGCCCCTGGCGGCCGGGCTGGGGCTGGCCCTGCGCTGGATCCACATCTACCTGCGGCCCCTGCACCGGGCCCTGCAGCTGCTGTGGCTGCTGGGCTGCGCCGGGCTGGTGGCCCTGGCGGTGGCGGTCGGCCCCGTCGGCATGGGGGCAGCCGTCAGCGGGGAGCCGCGCTGGATCTGGGCGATCGGCCCCCTGTTCGCCGCCCTGGCGGGCATCGGCTTCAAGGAGTTCTTCTGCTTCCGCCGCTTCGAGGCGATCGGCGTGACCCTGCTGCTGCCGATCGCCCTGCTGGGCCGGCTCACGGGCCTGCTGAGCCCAGAGCTGAGCGGCTGGCTGCTGGCGATCGAGGCGGCCCTGCTGCTGCTGCTCTGCCTGCGCAAGTTCCCGATGCCGGCGGCCGCCGACGTGGGCGACAAGAGCGTGTTTGCTTATCTGGAGGAGCAGCGCCGAACCGCCAACGCGTGAGCCTGATCAGCCTGGTGGGAGTGCGCAAGGACTTCGGCGTGCGCACCCTGTTTGAAAACCTTGAGCTGCACATCGGCGAGCGGGAGCGGCTCGGGCTGATCGGCCCCAACGGTGCCGGCAAGAGCACCCTGCTCAAGGTGCTGGCCGGCAGCGAGCCCCCGGGCGAGGGCCAGCGGCGGGTGGCTCCCCAGGCGCGGATCGTGCTGGTGGACCAGGACCCCCAGCTCGACCCGGCGCTCTCGGTGCTGGATGCGGTGTTCGCCGGCAGCGGCGAGAAGATGGAACTGCTGCGGCGCTACACCGCGGTGAGCGAGGCGCTGGCGGCAGCCCACAGCAGCGCCAGCGGCAGCACCGACCCCGGCGACGCCAGCACCCTGCTGGTCGAGCTCGACAGCCTCAGTGCCCGCATGGACCAGAGCCAGGCCTGGGGCCTGGAGCAGCAGATCCGCGAGGTGCTGGAGCGGCTGGGGGTGCGCGATCTGGGCCGCCGGGTGGGGGAGCTCTCGGGCGGCTACCGGCGGCGGCTGGCCCTGGCGGCGGCCCTGGTGGCCGAGCCGGACGTGCTGCTGCTCGACGAGCCCACCAACCACCTCGACGCCGACTGCATCCAGTGGCTGCAGGGCTACCTGGGCCGCTTCCCCGGTGCCCTGGTGCTGGTGACCCACGACCGCTACGTGCTCGACCAGGTGACCCGCCGGATCGTGGCGGTGGACCGGGGTGAGGCCCGCCCCTACGCCGGCAACTACGCCTATTACCTGGAACGCCAGGCCGAGGAGGAGGAGGCCGCGGCCTCCAGCGAGGCCAAGCTGCGGGGCGTACTGCGGCGCGAGCTGGCCTGGCTGCGCCGCGGCCCCAAGGCCCGCAGCACCAAGCAGAAGGCCCGCATCCAGCGGATCGAGGCGATGCAGGAGCTGCCCCAGCGCCAGAGCCGCGGCCAGCTGAGCCTCAGCACCAACCAGCGGCGGCTGGGCAAGCGGGCAATCGAGGCCGACCAGCTCAGCCTGTGGGTGAACGGCGCCAGCCGCGCCGCCGGGGCAGTGCCACTGCTACGGGAGTTCAGCTACAGCTTCAACCCGGAAGATCGCGTCGGGATCATCGGCCCCAACGGCGCCGGCAAGAGCACCCTGCTCAACCTGATCGCCGCCCGGGCCGGGACCTCCAGCGCGACGGGTGCCACAGACCCTGACCAGGCCCCCAGCTGCGACGGCAGCCTGGCGGTGGGCTCCACCGTGAAGCTCGCCTATTTCGACCAGCACAGCCACGTGCTGCTGGCGGAGCGCGACGCCGCCGGCCGCGAGCGCAAGCTGATTGATGTGGTGAAGGAAGCCGCCAGCAGCATCGAGCTGGATGGCTCCACCCTCAGCGCCTCCCAGCTGCTGGAGCGCTTTCTGTTTCCGCCGGCCCAGCAACACCAGCCGGTGGGCCGGCTCTCCGGCGGCGAGCGGCGGCGGCTGCACCTCTGCCGCCTGCTGATCGAGGCGCCCAACGTGCTGCTGCTGGATGAGCCCACCAACGACCTCGACGTGCACACCCTCACCGTGCTCGAGGACTTCCTGGAAGACTTCCGCGGCTGCGTGGTGGTCGTGTCGCACGACCGCTGGTTCCTCGATCGCACCGTGGACCGGCTGTTCGCCTTTGAAAACGGCCGACTGGAGCGTTTCGAGGGCAACTACAGCAGCTACCTGGAGCGCCGGCAGCAGCAGCGCAATGCCGAGCGGGAGCCACAGCAGCCGGCCAAACCGGCGGCCACGTCCCCAGCGGCCCCGGGGGGCCCGAGCAGCGCGACAGCGCCCAAGCGGCGGCGCAGCTTCAAGGAGAGCCGCGAACTGGCCCAGCTCGACGCCGAGCTGCCCCAATGGGAGGAGCAAAGGCGGCAGCTGGAGCAGAACCTGGCCGCCGCCGGCAGTGACTACGCCCGCCTGGAGAGGCTCACGGCCGAGCTGGCCGCCCTGAGTGAGCGCATCGAAGCGGGCGAAGAACGCTGGCTAGAGCTCAGCGAGCTGGCGGGCTGAACGACGGCGGCGGCGGGGATGGGCCATCTCCAGCGGCCCGCCCTGAGCAGGGGCATGGCGGGGAGGCAGCCCACAGACCGGTCCCGCCGGCTCCGGCAGCAACCAGGGCTGGCGACGCCGCGGGGCGCCAGCCGCCTCGGCCAGCTTCATCGCCGTGGGCTTGTAGTCGTCGAGGCTGCGCTGGGCCGCCATCTGGTCGCCCATGCGGCGCAGATACACGTCCTGAAACCACTGCACCTGGGCGTGCTCAAAGGCTTCACAGGCCGCTTTCACCGATGGAAATCGCTGCGACACCAAACCCAGGGGGGCGCATTGTTTCCAATCCAACACATCGCCAAAGCTCAGCCCCCGGCGCCAGAGCCGCTGTTCCGAGAGATAGCAGTTGCTCTCCGGGCCATTGATCCAATAGAGACGCCCCTGCTGGTCCATGAAGTGACGGTCCTGCCGCTGCACGATGCGCGTCATCCGGGGAGCCTCCGTTGCTCTGTTCCCTGCTCTTAGCCACGGATTCCGAACATTCGCAGCTGATCACAGGCCAGCGCACCAGCAGCCGACACCCGTATGGTGGGCGCGATGAGCTCCGGTCTTCGCAAGCCGGCACCCCATGAACTCCATCGACGAGCACATCCAGAAGGACAAGGCTGAGATCGAAGCCGCCCGCGCTGCCGGCGACCAGGGCAAGCTCCGCCATCTCGAGGAAGAGCTCAAGGGCCTGGAGGCCTACAAGGCCCAGCACCCCGACGACAGCCATGACCCCACCCCCCTCGAGGTATTCTGCGACATGAACCCCGAAGCTCCCGAGTGCCGGGTCTACGACGACTGAGCCAGGGCTCCGCTACACCCCCAGTCGGGCCCAGACCGCGGCCAGCAGCTGATCGAGATGGCGGTTGCTGGCCGCTGAGATGGTGAGCAGCCTCTGTTGAGACGGTTGCCCATCCACCTGGGTCTGATCGGGCTGCCTCAGAACCGACTCCCCCTGATCCGGCTGGGGCAGATCAGGCCGATCGCTATTCCGCAATCGCTCAGCCGACAGCTGGTGCTCCAACGGCCCATCCAGCAGCGCTTGCAGTCGGCCCACACGCTCGGCCAGCTCTCCCTCATTGATCAATTCGATCTTGTTGAGCACCACCAACCGGGGCCGGGCGATCAGGCCGTGGCCATAGGCCTCCAGCTCGCGACTGACCACCTGAAAGTCGGCCACCACATCCTCAGCACTCGCATCGATCAGGTGGATCAGCAGCCTGGTGCGCTCTATGTGGCGCAGGAAATCGTGGCCCAGGCCTGCTCCCTGGGCGGCACCGGCAATCAGACCCGGGATATCGGCGAACACCGTGCCGTCGCCGCTGGGCCGACGCACCACGCCCAGGTTCGGCACCAGGGTGGTGAAGGGATAGTCGGCAATTTTGGGCCGAGCCGCTGACAGCACCGAAATCAAGGTGCTCTTGCCGGCGTTGGGCAGGCCGATGATCCCGACCTCGGCCAGCAGTTTGAGCTCGAGTTGCAGCTGCCAGTCTTCGCCCTCGCGGCCCTCGGTGCATTTCTCCGGGGCCCGGTTGCGGTTGCTCAGGTAGTGGGCGTTGCCGAGCCCACCCCGGCCGCCGAGGGCCACGAGCAGCTCATCGCCAGCGTCGGTGAGATCCCCCAGCAGGATCCCGGTACGGGCGTCGCGCACCTCGGTGCCGCAGGGCACCTTGATCACCAGGGGTTGGCCGCTGGCACCGGTGCAGCGGTTCGGACCGCCACGGCGACCGTCGTCGGCGGCAAAGATCCGCTTGTACTTGAAATCGAGCAGGGTCTGCAGGTTGGCGTCTGCCATCAGCAGCACATCGCCGCCACGGCCGCCATCGCCGCCGGAAGGACCGCCGGCCGGCACGTATTTCTCGCGACGGAAGGCGACGATCCCGTCGCCACCCCGGCCCGCCTTCACCGCGATGCGGGCTTGATCGATGAACTGCATTGGGCCAAACCTAGGATCACGCCGTCGAGGCAAGGGTTTGGCCGCCGTCCGTTTCCAGCAGGTCAGCAAGACCTACCCACCCCGCCGGGGCAGCCGGCCGGTCTCGGTGCTGCAGCAGCTGGATCTGAGCATCCACGACGGCGAATTCCTGGTGCTGGTGGGCCCCTCCGGCTGTGGCAAGAGCACCCTGCTGCGGCTGCTGGCCGGGCTGGAGCAGCCGAGCAGCGGTGAGATCTTCGTGGGCGAACGCCCGGTGAGCCGGCTGCGGCCGGCCCAGCGGGACGTGGCGATGGTGTTCCAGAGCTATGCGCTCTACCCGCACCTCACGGTGGCGGGAAACCTGGGCTTCGGGCTGCGCCGCAGCCGGCCCCGCACGCCGCTGCAACAGCTGCAGGACAGCCTTCACCAGGGCACGCGCCGCCTGCCCCGCCCCCTGCAGGTGCCCTCGGAGCGAGAGGGGCGGATTGAGGCCCGCATCGCTGCGGTGGCCGAGATGCTGGAACTGGGCCCGCTGCTTGAACGGCTGCCCAAGGAACTCTCGGGCGGCCAGAAGCAGCGGGTAGCCCTGGGCCGAGCCATTGCCCGGCAGCCGGCGGTGTTTCTGATGGATGAGCCGCTCAGCAATCTCGACGCCAAGCTCCGCACCGGCACCCGCACCCAGATCGTGGAGCTGCAGCGGCGGCTGGGCACCACCACGCTGTACGTGACCCACGACCAGGTGGAGGCGATGACCATGGGCCATCGCATCGCCGTGCTGCATGCTGGCCGCCTGCAGCAGCTGGGCACGCCGATGGAGCTGTACCAGTGGCCGGCCAACCTGTTCGTGGCCCAGTTCATCGGCAGCCCGGGCATGAACCTGCTGCCGGTGGAGGTGACCGGTGCGGAACAGGTGCAGCTGGGTAGCCGACGCCTGCCGGTGAAGGGGCCGCTGACCGCAGCCCTGGTGGGTCGCAGCGGCCAGCGGCTCACCGGCGGCCTGCGGCCCGAGCACCTGCGGCTGGGGCCAGCCACCAATCGCACCCTTGTGGCCACGGTGAGCCACAGCGAGGCGCTCGGCAACGAACAGCTGCTCACCTGCCGGCTGCAGGAGGGCGAGCACCTGGTGCAGCTGCGGGTGGCGCCGCAGGAGCAACTGCTGGCCGGCTGCACCGTGCACCTGGAGGTCGATCCCGAAGGCTGGCGGCTCTTCGATGGCCAGGGCGACGCCCTGCCGGCGCCGCGGATGGCGCTGGTCTGAGCCCGTGGCGATCACTGCTGCGTGATCACTTCACGTAGATCACGCTGCAGCCGGCCCCCCCGTCTCCCTGGGCCGCATCACTCACCCGCTCCACATAGGGCACGGTCGCCAGCCAGCTGCGCAGCCCGCGCTTGAGCTTGCCGGTGCCGATGCCGTGGATGACCCAGACGGGGCCATTGGCGCCGCGGAGCCGCTCCTCCACCGCCGCTTCGGCCTCATGCACCCGCAGGCCGCGCACATCCACGGTGTTGCGCTCGGTGCGCACGTCTGGGCCCCGACCGCCCATGCCCCGCTGCCCCCGGACCTGCACCCGCACCTCCGGGGGGCTGGGCTTCTCGCCATGGAGGCCCTCAATCCCATCGAGCGGCACGGTGAGCCGCATCACGCCGCAGCGCAGGCTGAGCTCACGGCCGTCGTCGGCGATGGCCAGCACCTCGGCCGCCTTGCCGAGGGAGAGCAGCCGCACCCGGTCGCCCACCGCCGGCATCCAGCCGCGGTGCTCGCGCCGCTGGGGCTCGGGCCGATGCTGCTGCTCCAGCCGTTTGAGCCGCTGGCCCGCCTGGCGGGCGGTTTCACCCAGCTCGCTGCTGGAGCCGCCCCGGCCGTCGCCACCCGATCGACCGGCCTGGCGCAGGCGCCGGATCAGGCGGCGCACTTCCTGCTGGCCCTCGCGGATCGAGCGCTCCAGCTGCTGGCGCCGCTGCTCCTGCAGCTCGGCGCTCTGCTGTTTCTGCTGCTCCCAGCGCAACAACAGCTCCTCGTGCAGCAGTTCGGTGCGGGCCAGCAGGGCTGCGGCCTCCTCGGCGGCCTCCTGCTGGCGCTGGCGCTGGTCTTCGAGACCGGCGATCACCTGGTTCACCTCACCGCTGCCGCGCGGCTCGAGCAGGGCCGCCGCCCGCTCCAGCACCGGCTCCTCCAGCCCCAGCCGGCGGGCGATGGCCAGGGCGTTGCTGCGGCCGGGAATGCCCCACTGCAGCCGATAGGTGGGCGAGAGCGTCTCCACGTCAAAGGCGACGGAGGCGTTCTCGAAGCGTGGGTCGGCGTATTTGAGCGCCTTGAGCTCGCCGAAATGGGTGGTGGCGATGGTGAGCCGGGCCCGGTCGGCCAACTGCTGCAGCAGGGCCGTGGCCAGGGCAGCCCCCTCGGCCGGATCGGTGCCGGCACCCACCTCATCGAGCAGCACCAGGGAGGCGCCGGCAGCCGCCCCGACCGGCGCGCCACCCGCCGGCAGGACCGCCAGGATGCGGGCGATGCGGCGGATGTGGCCGCTGAAGGTGGAGAGGTTCTGCTGCAGCGACTGCTCATCGCCGATGTCGGCCAGCACCTGGCCGCACCAGGGCAGTCGCGGCGTGCCGCTGCAGGGCAGGAACAGGCCGGCGCGGGCCATCAGTGCCGCCAGCCCCAGGCTCTTGAGCGTCACCGTCTTGCCGCCGGTGTTCGGACCGGTGATCGCCACGACCCGCAGCTGGGGAGCCACCTGGATGCTCACCGGCACCACCGGTCCGCCGCCCTCGCGCTGGTGCTGCCAGAGCAGCAAGGGGTGGCGCAGATCCCGCAGCTCGAAGAGTCCATCCGGGCCGGGAGTCAGCTCGGGGCGCACCGCGCCCAGCCAGGCCCCGTAGCGGGCCCGGGCCAGGCCGGCATCGAGGCGCACCAGCACCCGCTGCAGCTCCACCAGGTCATCGGCCTCCGCCCCCACCAGGGCGCTGAGCTCCTGGAGCACCATCTGCTCCAGCTCCCGCTCCTGGCCTTCCAGTTCGCGGATGCGGTTGCCGAGGGGAATCACCGCCTGGGGCTCCACGAACACCGTGCTGCCGGAGGCCGAACTGTCATGCACCAGTCCGCTGACCTGGCCAGCGGCCCCGGCCTTCACCGCCAGGACCGGCCGGCCGTTGCGCTCGGCGATCACGCTGTCCTGCAGCAGGGGCGCCAGCCGGCGCAACAGCTCGGTCAATCGCTCGCGCCGCTCGGCCCGCACCCCCTGCAGCTGGCGACGCAGCCCGGCCAGGGCCGGATTGGCCCGATCCGCCACCCGGCCGCCCTCCTCCAGACAGAAGTGGAGGCGTTGCTCCAGCTCGGGGAGGGTGCGCAGCTCAGCCACCAGGGCGGTGGTGGCCGGTCGCAGCTGGGGATCGTCGATCTGGCGGCGCAGCCGCCGGGCAGCCGCCAGGGTGGCGGCTAGATCCAGCAGGGCCTCGCCGCCGGCGATGCCGCCCTTGGCACAGAGCTGCACCAGCGCCGCGATGTCGGCGACGCCCTGAAAGCTGAGGCCGCCCTCGATCAGGCCGTCGAGGGCCAGCAGCTCGGTGGTTTCGGCCAGCAGCTGGCAACTGGCCTCTGGTGAGGCGGGCAGCGGCAGGGTACGGCAGTGGCGGGTGCCCGCCGCCGTGCTGGCGAAGCTGGCCAGGTGCTCAGCCAGCCGCGGCCACTCGAGCAGATCCAGGGCCTCGACGTCGATCGCTGCGGGGGCATCCGTGGCCAGCGGATCCGCCTGGCTCAAAGCGCCCACCATGGCCCGTGGCCCATCAGCCCTCGCGCAGCCAGGCGGCCGCGTCGCAGGCGTGATAGGTGAGGATCAGATCAGCGCCGGCCCGCTTGAAGCACAACAGCGTTTCCAGCACCACGGCGCGCTCATCGATCCAGCCCTTTTCGGCCGCAGCCTTCACCATGGCGTATTCACCGCTCACGTTGTAGGCCGCGATCGGCTGCTCCGATTCAGCCCGCAGGCGGTGAATGATGTCGAGGTAGGCCAGCCCGGGCTTCACCATCAAGATGTCGGCCCCCTCGCTCTCATCGAGCTGGGCCTCGAGGATGGCCTCGCGGCTGTTGGCCGGGTCCATCTGGTAAGTGGCCTTGTCCTTGGGGATGGGCTTGGCCCCCGCACCACGGGGAGCGGAATCGAGGGCCTCCCGGAACGGGCCGTAATAGGCGGAGGCGTACTTGGCGGTGTAGCTGATGATGCCCACGTGCTCGAAGCCCTCCTCATCGAGGGCCTCTCGGATCGCACCCACCCGACCATCCATCATGTCGCTGGGGCCGATCAGGTCGGCACCGGCGCGGGCCTGGGCCACGGCCTGACGGCAGAGGATGGCCACGGTTTCATCGTTGAGCACGACCCCCTCATTGCTCACGATGCCGTCGTGGCCATCGCAGGAATAGGGGTCGAGGGCCACGTCGGTCATGATCGCCATGTGGGGATGGGCCTCCTTGAGGCGACGGATGGCGCGGGGGATGAGGCCGTGCTCGTTGAAGCACTCCGCCCCGTCCTCGGTTTTGAGACCATCGGCCACCTTGGGGAACAGCACCACGCAGCGGATGCCCAGATCCCAGGCGCGGCCCACCTCCTGCACCAGCCCCTCCAGGCTCCAACGGTTGCAGCCGGGCATGGCCCCGATCGGCTCGTTGGTGGCCCCTTCGTGCACGAACAGGGGATAGATGAAGTCGGCGGCGCTGAGCTGGTGTTCCCGCACCATCGCCCGCAGGGCCGGCGTGCGGCGCAGCCGGCGGGGACGGTAGGTGAGCTCCATGGTGACGACTTGGCTGTTGCGGATCCTACGGAGCGTGATCGGGACGCCCCCGCCCTGGGCTGGCTAGAGCTGGCCCGCCTGGATCCAACCGGCGCGGGGATCGGCGCTGCGGGCGGTGCGCAGCTGCTCCAACAGCAGCTGCTCCTGGGGGGTGAGCCTGTCAGGCAACTTGAGCACCGGCGTGAGCAGCAGGTCGCCGCGCGCCCCCTGCTGCGGCCAGCCCTTGCCCTTGAGCCGCAGGCTGCGGCCCGGGGTCATGCCGGCGGGCACCTGGACGGTGGCTTCGCCGTCAGGAGTAGGCACCTGCACCTCGCCCCCCAGGGCCAGCTCATCGAGGCTCAGGGGCAGGTCGGCCCGCAGCTGGTCGCCCTCCAGCTTCCAGACCGGATGGCTCTGGAGCTGGAGATTCAGGTAGAGGTCGCCACGGCGGCCGGTGCCGGGCTGCAGGTTGCCCTTGCCCTTGAGCCGCAGGCGGCTGCCGTTCTTCACCCCGGGGGGGATGCGCACCTGCACGCGCTCCTCGTTGACGGCGAGGGTGCGTTCACAGCCGCGGAAGGCGTCCGACAGGCTGAGGCTGATGGTGGCTTCCGCATCGAGGTTCGGCGCGGCGGGGCGGCCGCCGAAGCCTCCGGCACCGAAACCGCCGGGCGACCCGAAGCCACCGGCGCCAAACCCCCCGGGGAAACCGGAGCCGAAGCCGAAGCCTCCGGGTGACGCACCGCCACCGGCGCCGCCGAATCGCCCCAGCAGGTCGTTGATGAAGTCGTCGAAGTTGCCGTAACGGCCGAAGTCGACATCAAAGCCGCCGGCGGGGCCGCCAGCGCCGGCCTGGTTCCAGTACTGGCCGAACTGCTCGTACCGGCGGCGTTTGTCTGGATCGGAGAGCACCTCGTAGGCCTCGCTGATCTCCTTGAACCGGGCCTCGGCATCCTTGTTGCCGGGATTCACATCCGGGTGGTACTGGCGCGCCAGCTTGCGAAAGGAGCGCTTGATCGTGTCGGCGTCGGCGCCACGATCAACCCCCAATACCTTGAAGTAGTCGCGGTAGCCATTGGCGCTCATGGGCCCCAGTGTCTCAGCTGCCGGGGCGGAGCGAAACGGGCGGGAAGCCGGACCACGGCCCGGCCGGGGGCATGGGGGTGGCGGTGGTGATGGCGGTGGGCGGCTAAGCCCGGTACGTTTAGTTCTGCGTCTGATCGTCCATGGCCCGCCTCGGCTCCCTGCGTTCCCTGGTGCTGGTGGGCGTGAGCATGGTGGCCCTGGGCGTGGTGGCCACCGCCAGTGCCGGGGCCGGCAGCCCCGGAGACAGCGCCCAGCAGCCCTCCAGCTCCCCCCACATCGGCGAGCCCCTGCAGGCATCAAGCCCCGACCAACAAGCCCTCAGCGACCACCTGCGGCGGCGAGGCGCCCTGTTCTTCGGCGCCTGGTGGTGTCCGGCCTGCTTCCAGCAGAAGAACCTGTTCGGCAAGGAGGCCGGCAACAGCCTTCCCTATGTGGAGTGCGACCGCAGCGATGCGGGCCGGGCCCGCTGCCAGGCGGCCGGCATCCAGGCCTTCCCCACCTGGGAGCTGCCGGGCCGGCCGCGCCTGGAGGGGGTGCAGAGCCTGGAGGAACTCAAGACCTGGAGCGAGTTTCGGGCTGCCGAGGGGCCGGCTCGCTAGCCGAGCTGGCTGGAGCCCGGGCGGCACAGGCCAGCCCCCAGCCCCTGTCAGCGTGGGGGCCGTGAGTGCCCCGACATCCGTGGAGGCAGGCGACAGGTCTCCGCAGCGACTCCGGCCGTGAAAGGGCTGGTGGTCGAGGACGATCCCCTGGGGCTCCGCCCCTCTAATGGGCCTGCAGGGCCGTGATCGGGTCGAGCCGGGCAGCCCGGCGGGCCGGCAACACCCCGAACACCAGCCCGATCGTGCTCGACACCCCCAGGCTGAGCAGCAGGGTGGCGCCATCGAGGGCAGCCGGCAGGGGCGTGAAGCTGGCCACGGCAACCACCGCGGTGATGCCGCAGGCCACCCCCACCACGCCGCCGAGGCTGGAGAGCACGAGGGCCTCCAGCAGGAACTGGCGCAGCACATCCCGGTTGCGCGCGCCCACCGCCTTGCGCAGGCCGATCTCGGCTGTGCGCTCGCTCACCGCCACCAGCATGATGTTCATGATCCCGATCCCGCCCACCAGCAGGGAGATGGAACCCACGGCCGCCAGCATCAGGGTGAGACCGCCGGTGATCGACGCCACGATGGCCATCACCTCCTGCTGGGAGCGCACTTCGAAGTCGTCATCGCGGCGAATGTGGTGCCGCTGGCGCAGCAGGTTGGTGACCTGAAACAGGGCGGCTTCCGTGCTGCGGGCATCGCGCACCTCCACGTTGATGAAGGTGAGGGGGATGCCGGTGGTGGGGTCGCGGCCGCTGAGCTTGCTGGCCATGGTGGTGAGCGGGATGTAGGCCATCTCGTCGAGGTTCTGGCCGAAGAAGGCCCCCTTGGCGGCCATCACCCCCAGCACCACAAACGAGCGGTCGCGGATGCGCAGGCGCTGGCCCACCGCCTGCCTGCGCGGAAACAGCTGGTCGGCCAGATCGGGCCCGAGCACCACCACGTTGTGGGCGGCCTGCAGATCGGCTGTCGACAGGAAACGCCCCCGGGCCAGTTCCATCCGCCGCACGGTCAGGAACGACGGCGTCACGCCCTGCACGGCGGTGCTCGTGCTGTGGGCGCCGGCCTGCACCACCGCGCTGAGGCTGATCTGGGGGGCCACGGCCCGCACGCTGGGCACCTGCGCCGCGATCGCCTCGGCATCGGCCAGCACCAGGGTGCGCGGCAGGCTCACCCCCTGGTGGCGGGCGTTGTGGCTGCCGGGGGCCACGAACACCACATTCGAGCCCAGCACGTTGAGCTGGGCGGCAGCCAGGTTCTGGGCGCCGCGGCCAACCCCCACCAGGGTGATCACCGAGGCGTTGCCGATCACGATCCCCAGCATGGTGAGCAGGCTGCGCAGGCCGTTGCTGCGCAGGGTGCCCACGGCCATGGCAACGGTGTCGCCCAGGGGCGGATGGCGCGCCCGCTCGGCCGGATGTCTCCCCCGCTTGCGCGGCTGGCTGATGCGTTCCAAGCGATCGGGCAGCGACGCCCTGTCCGTTTTAGATCCCCCTCCCCATCGCCTTTGCCCGCGGGATCGCCTTTCATGGCCCCACCCCCCAGAGGCCCGTGCTGGAGCCCACCAACCTGCTGCTGCTGGCCTGCGCCCTGATCTACGGGGTGATCGGCGCCGGGCAGGAGGCCGCCATCCTGCTGGTGTTCGTGGCCGCCATCAGCCTGCTGGATGCCCTGCAGCAGCACCGCAGCCAGCGGGCCCTGGCGGAACTGGCCCGGCTGT
>JBEDAU010000264.1:0-2857 GCA_041177605.1 Cyanobacteriota bacterium
AACCCTTCTTGAGAACAGGAAGCGGGCGGCGGGAATCGAACCCGCATCATCAGCTTGGAAGGCTGAGGTTTTACCACTAAACTACGCCCGCAGCAGTACGGATGAACTGGCAACAATGCCGGTCTCCGTTGCTGGATGCCCGCGCCGCCAGGGCCGCAAGCTCAAGCATTATGACCTGCGTGCGTGAGCGGTTTCCGGTGACAGGCCCCAGCCAGGCAGCGGCCGTCCCCCAGCCTCCCAGCGCCCCACCCAGTGATGCCGCCGCCCTGGGCTCCGGCGGCCAGCGCCGGCTGCTGTGGGCCTACGGCATGGGCGATGCCGGCACCGGCATGGCGGCGTCGCTGATCGGCTTCTACCTGTTTGTGTTTTACACCGCGGCGGCCGGCCTGCCGGCCTGGATGGCGGGGCTGGTGCTGATGGTGGGCCGCCTCTGGGACGGCATCAACGACCCCCTGGTGGGCTGGCTGAGCGACAAGACCCACAGCCGCTGGGGGCCGCGCCTGCCCTGGATCTTCGCCAGCGCCCTGCCGCTCGGCGTCACCATGGCGGCGATGTGGTGGTTCCCCGCCGGCGGGGTGTGGCTGAAGTTCACCTACTTCGTGGCGATCTCAGCCCTCGCCAACAGCTTCTACACGGCCGTGAACCTGCCCTACTCGGCCCTGGCGGCCGAGCTCACCGCCGACGTGAGCCTGCGCACCCGGCTCAACACCGCCCGCTTCACCGGCTCGATCCTGGCCAGCCTGCTGGGGATCGTGCTGGGCGGCCTGCTGCTGCAGGACCACCAGAACGCCGGCAGCTACCTGCGGGTGGGCGTGCTGAGCGGCGCCCTGGTGAGCCTCTCCACCCTGCTGTGCGGCTGGGGGCTGGCCCCGGCCGCCCGCCACTGCCAGCGGCCGATCGCCCACAGCGGCACCACCCGCCGGCTGCTGCAGCGGGTGCACCGCAACGGCCGTTTCCTGCGGGTGCTGGGGCTCTACCTGCTGCTCTGGTGTGCCCTGCAGATCATGCAGACCGCCGCGCTGATCTACCTGCCGGTGGTGATGCGGCTGCCGGAGAGCTGGAGCAACTGGATCCTGCTGCCCTTCATGGTGAGCACCCTGGCCGGCCTGTGGATCTGGAACCGGACCTGTCACCGCCACGGCCGCCTGGCGGCCCTGCGCAGCGGCACCTGGCTGTGGATCGGCGCCTGCCTGGTGGCCATGGTGCTGCCCCCCCTCGACGGCGCCCTGCTGCCCACCGCCAGTGCCGCCAACCTGGTGCGGCTGGCCCTGCTGGTGGGCACGATCATGGTGGCCGGCATCGGCGCCTCCTCCGCCTACCTGATCCCCTGGGCGCTGCTGCCCGACGCCATCGATGCCGACCCGGAGCGGCCCGCCGGCCAGTACAGCGCCTGGATGGTGCTGGGCCAGAAGCTCTGCATCAGCCTGGCGCTGCTGTTCTTCGGCAACCTGATGAGCCTGAGCGGCTACGTGGCCGCCCGCGAAGCGCTCCAGCCCACCAGCGCCCTGGTGGCGATCCGCCTCTGCATGGGCCTGATCCCGGCGCTGCTGGTGGTGCTGGGCCTGGTGGTGATGCGACGCTGGCCCCAACGCCAACCCCAGCGGCCATGACGCGCCTGTCCCGGCTCTCGGCCCCCCGCTGGCTGAGGCGACTCGGCGCCAGCTGCCTGATCGGCGGCCAGGCGGTGAGCGCCGTGGTGCGCGGCCGCATCAACGGCCCCGACCTGCTGGCCGAACTGATGGAAGCCGGCCCCGGCAGCTTCCTGATCGTGTTCATCACCTCCCTGGCCGCCGGCACGGTGTTCAACATCCAGGCCGTGGCCGAGCTCTCCAAGCAGGGGGCCAGCGCCGCGGTGGGGGGCCTGCTGGCCCTGGGCCTGGCCCGGGAGATCGCCCCCCTGCTCACCGCCACCCTGCTCACCGGCAAGGTGGCCACCGCCTACGCGGCCCAGCTGGGCACGATGCGCGTCACCGAGCAGATCGATGCGATCACCATGCTGCGCACCGACCCGGTGGAATACCTGGTGGTGCCGCGGGTGCTGGCCATGGTCGTGATGGCGCCGGTGCAGTGCCTGCTGTTCTTCTGGGTGGGGATCTGGAGCGGCCAGATCAGCAGCACCTGGCTCTACAACATCCCGCCCTCCGTGTTCTGGAACTCGGTGCGCACCTGGATGGACCCGGAAGACCTGCCGTCGATGCTGATCAAGGCGGTGGTGTTCGGCCTGCAGATCGCCGTGATCGCCTGCGGCTGGGGCCTCACCACCCGCGGCGGCCCCAAGGAGGTGGGCACCAGCACCACCGGCGCCGTGGTGATGATCCTGGTCACCGTGGCCCTGATGGACGCCCTGCTCACCAAACTCCTGTTCGGCTGATGACCCCTTCCGTCTCCCCTGCGCCTGAACCGGCCCCACCGTCGCCGGCCCCACCGTCGACGACCGCACCGTCGGTGGTGCTGGCGCCCCGTTTCGGGGTGCCGCTGGCCGTGGTGCTGCTCGGCCTGGCCTGCCTGGCCCTGCTGCCCCTCTGGGGCGGGGCCCTGTGGCTGGCCCTGGTGGTGAGCCTGTTCGGCCTGTTCCTGCTGCTGCAGACCGTGTTGCTGCGGTTGGAATTCAGCGCCGACGCCCTGCTGGTGTGGCGCCAGCAGACCCTGCTGCGCCGCTTCCCCTACGAGGAGTGGCTGGGCTGGCGGCTGTTCTGGCCTGGCCTGCCGGCGCTGTTCTATTTCCGTGAACGCCAGAGCATCCACCTGCTGCCGGTGCTCTTCGATGCCGCCACACTGCAGAGCCAGCTGGAGCAGCGCCTCAGCCACCTGAGCCCCCGCCATGACTGAGTCGATCCCTGAGCCGATCCCCGAGTCG
>JBEDAU010000265.1:0-4189 GCA_041177605.1 Cyanobacteriota bacterium
ACGGCCAGCATCTCCTGGTTGGCCATCATCTGGGGGCGCACCCGGTTCAGCACCAGCTGGATCGGCTTGACGCCCTCACTGTTGAGCAGGCCGATCACCCGGTCGGCGTCGCGAACAGCCGACACCTCAGGGGTGGTGACCACGATCGCCTCCTTGGCTGCGGCCATGGCGTTGCGGAATCCGCCCTCAATGCCTGCAGGCGCATCGATCAGGACGTAGTCGAAGCGCTCGCCCAGCAGTTGCGCAATCCTGCGCATGTCATCGGGCGTGAGCCACTCGAGCATGCGGGGGTTGCCGGCGGGGAGCAGGGCCAGCTTGGGCTCCTGCTTGTGCTTCACGAGCGCCTGCTCCAGCCTGCAGCTGCCGGCCAGCACTTCCTGGGCTGTGAACACGATGCGGTTTTCCAGTCCCAGCAGCAGATCGAGGTTGCGCAGGCCGAAATCCGCATCCAGCACAGCTGTGCGGGCGCCGAGCCTGGCAAGGGCAATGCCCAGGTTGGCGGTGAGAGTGGTCTTCCCCACTCCCCCCTTGCCGGAGCAGATCAGGATGAAGCGGGTCCCGGGAGCTGTCACGGCGCTCATTGACGTGCAAGAAGATTAAGACCAGTTGCGGCGATTCCCGCCAGATCGGGCCCGCGGCTCCCAGGCAGCGGTCCCACCCGGCGACGTCCCATCGGCGACATCCCATCGGCGACATCCAGCAGGCGATGCCGAACGAGCGTCGCTGCCTGGCCGGTGCCTCTGGGCCGGGGCACCACCATGCTCGGCGCTAGCCAGCGGTGCTCGCCCCATGGCCCAGGGGCCACTGGGGGCGGGCGGGCTGGATGGCGATGGCGCCGGCCTCGATCACGGCCTGCTCCGCCAGCCCCTGGGGGGGAGGGTCGGCAGGGCCGCGCGCCACCAGTTCGGCGATGCGCAGCTGCAGGGGCCGCAGCTGCAGGGCCACGATGCGGGCACTGCGCAGGCCTGTACTGCCGGCATGGGCAATCCCCCGCAGCTGTCCCCAGATCAGCACGTGCCCTCCGGCTGAGACGCGGGCGCCGGGGTTCACATCCCCGAGCACCAGTACGGAGCCCTCCGCTTCCAGGTGGTCACCAGATCGCAGGGTGCCCTGGTGGATGGTCAGCTCCTGGGGCCGCAGTCCCGTATCGCCCCGGGCCGGCCCCCCTGCGCTTCCGGCACCTTCCAATTCCGCCTCCCAGTGCAATCCCAGCCCGGCGGTCGCGACCCGGGTCCCGGCATCGTTGCTGGCCACGCTCACCAGCTCCAGCCCCGCCTGGCGCAGCATCCCCGCCAGTTGCTGCAGTTCGCCTGCCTGCAGGGCCCGCGGCCCCGCCTCCAGCCGCACCGGCCCGGGGGGTGGCAGGCACTGCTGCAGGGCCGCATCGGCGAGCACCGTGGCCGCTGCGGCCACGGCGGAGCCGTTGCCGGCGGGGAGGCGGAGGCAGTGCGGCCAGCCCCATTCGGGTTGGCCGCACTGCAGGGAGGCGGAAAGGGCCATCAGGTGGAACGGGGGCTTCCCGTTGTGGCTCCGGCCAGCCTGGCGCGCAAGGGCTCGCTCACCTCCCGGGGATGGATCAGCCAGGCCCATTCGGTGGCCTCGATGAGGCTGGTCACCAGGGCCGAGCGCTGCTCCAGGGCCTGGAGATGGTGGCCGTCCCAGAGCCGCAAGCCTCCCTTGTAGGGGTGGTAGCCACGGCTCTGCCGCTGCTGCAGGGCGCAGTTGCGCTCCGGGTCGAGGCCCGCGGCGGCGCACAGGGAGCGGGCCGTGGCCAGCATTTCCAGCCGCTCGGCAGGTGAGAGTCGACTCACATCGGTGGCCCTGGGCAGTCGCCGCTCCAGCAGCCTCCGACAGGGATCGGCCAGGGGCGCGGGCGCCTCCTCGGCCCAGCGCTGCAGGTGGTATCCGGTGCGGAGGTCGTCGTTGGCCAGGAAGGAATCGAGACCCAGGCTGGGCATGGCCCACAACCAGCGGCCCATGACCGCATCGGTCCAGATCTGCTCTGCGCCCAGCTGGCGGGCGCGTGCGATCGCCTGGGTGAGCAGCCAATTGCTCACCACGTTGAGCCGGTGGTTGTAAACGCTTCGATACATGAGATTGCGCACCACCAGGTAGTGCTCCACCGCCATCAGCCCCTTGGGGTGGATGGCCAGGCTGCCGTCCGGCGCCAGGCAGAGGGCCGCCAGGATGCGTTCCAGATCCAGCTGGCCGTAGCTGGTGCCGGTGCTGTAGCTGTCGCGCAGCAGATAGTCGAGCCGGTCGCAGTCGAGCTGGCTGCTCACCAGGGCCCCGATGGCCCCATCGCCGTACCGTCCGCTTTCCAGCAATGCCGCCACCGCTTCGGCGGTGCCTGGGGCGTAGGCCTCGAGCCGATCGTGCAGCTCGGGATGCTCACGCACCAACCTCCCCGACCAGCACTCATGCCGCAGGCTGAACATCTCCTCGCCGGTGTGGCTCAGCGGCCCGTGGCCCACGTCGTGCAGCAGGGCGGCGGCATAGAGCACCCCCCGGTGCGCGGCCAGGGCAGGGGTCTGGCGCTCCAGGTGGCCAAGGGCCTGACGGGCCAGGTGGAGCACTCCCAGCGAGTGGGTGAAGCGGCTGGATTCGGCCCCGTGGAAGGTGAGAAAGGCCGGCCCCAGCTGCCGGATCCGCCTCAGGCGCTGAAACGGTGGCGTGTCGATCAGGTCCATCGCCAGGGCTTCGGCCGGTTCGCTCCGGTCGAGGCGGATCGCCCCGTGCAGGGGGTCGTGATAGGTGCGGCTGACCACCTCAGCCGGCCTCCAGCAGCAGGCGCTGGGCCTGCTCCAGCCAGGCATCGCCATCGCCGCCGGGGTTGAGCGGCTCGGGCTGGCCCAACTCCACATCGGGCACCAGCCCCTGGCCCTGAATCGCCCGGCCGCTCGGGGTCACGTAGCGGGCCACGGTCACGGCCAGGCCGCTGCTGTCGCCCAGCGAAATCAGGGTCTGGATGAGCCCCTTGCCGAAGCTGCGGCCGCCCACCAGTTGGCTGCGGCCGTTGTCCTGGAGGGCGCCGGCCAGGATCTCGCTGGCGCTGGCCGTGCCGCCGTTGATCAGGGTCACCATCGGCCCGCTGTAGAGGCTCCCTGGGCTGGAGCGCTGGGGGGCGCTGACGCCCTCGCGGCCCTCCGTTTCCACCACCGGCAGCCCATCCAGCAGCTGGTCGGCCACCGCCAGGCCGGCACTCACCAGGCCGCCGGAGTTGTTGCGCAGATCCAGAATCAACCCCTCAATGCCTTCTCCGGTGAGCTCGGCCAGGGCATCCCGCACACCGGAGGGCACCGGTTCGGCGAACTGGGTGATGCGCAGGTAGCCGAGTGTGTGATCCCCGCTTCGCAGCCGACGGCTGCGCACCGGGCGCAGATCCACCCGCCGTCGTTCCAACTCCAGCTCCCGCTCGCTGCCACGGCCGCTGCTGACCAGCGTGATCAGCACCCGCGTGCCGCTGGGGCCCCGCAGGGCAGCGGCGGTCTGCTCCAGCCCCAGGTCGGCAGTGGACTGTCCGTTCACGCTTCGTAGTTCGGCACCGGAGGGGATACCCGCCTCGGCAGCGGGGGAGCCATCCAGTGGTGCGATCACCACAATCGCCTGGTCGCTGGGCCTCAGGCCCAGTTGCAGCCCCACGCCACTCACGCTTCCCTCGGTGCTGGAGCGCAGGGCGGCGTAGTCAGCGGGCCGCAGCAGGCGGGTGTAGGGATCCCCCAGGGGCGCCACCATCGCCTCAATGGCGTCGTAGGCGTCTGTGGAGCTCTCGATCGGGCGCTCCAGGGCCTTCTGGCGCAGCTGCCGCCAGTGCACCGCCTCAAAGCGGACTGGGTCGACGTAGCTCTGGTTCACCAGTCGCCAGGCCTCCACCACCAGTTGCTGGGCATCACTGAGGGCCAGGGCCGGGGAGGGGTGGATCCCCAGCCACGCAGCCAGGAGCAGCCCCAGGACCCGCTGGCCCCACCCCGGCCTGCGCTGGAGTGGCCAGCGGCCTGGGACGTGTGGCAGGGATGGGCGCAAGGCGCTCACGCTGGTAACGAGGGGGCGCGTAGACTCTCGCAACCAATCCACCCAGCTGCATGGCGAACACACCTGCTGGAACCCCCGGGGGCCCCTCGAACCCCGTCTACAACTGGTTTGAGGAGCGTCTGGAGATCCAGGCGATCGCCGACGACATCTCCGCCAA
>JBEDAU010000266.1:0-3081 GCA_041177605.1 Cyanobacteriota bacterium
CGACGGCGACGGCGCTGCTGGGCCTTGCGCTTGTACTTCTCAGTGGGAGTTTCGTGGTGGCGCAGCCGCTTCAGATCAGCAAAGATCCCAGCTTTGGACACCTGGCGCTTGAAGCGGCGCAGAGCCGATTCGATGCCTTCGTTTTCGCCGACGGTGACCTGGGTCATGAAGCGTTGATGGACTCACCAGAGGGACCAATGTAGCAACTGCCCGGGCCGCACTCAGTTGGCCGACGGGATGGCCTCACCGACGGGCTGCTGCCCCAGCTCCAGCTGCTGCCCCACCTCCTGGCCGGCTCCCGGCCAGGCCTCGCGATAGAGGTACACATGGCCCAGATTGCGGCCGCCGTAGGCACGGCGCTTGAGCTGCCAACCGGGCTCGAACAGCAGCTGCAGGAAGCCCGTGCCCGCCCCCTGGGTACGCGCCACCACCATCTCGGGACCGGCACCGGCCTTGGTGGGGATGGCCATCAACAGGTTGTCGTTGTTCTGGCGCACCACCATCAGGCGGTAGCTGGCGGCCAGATCGGTGCCCCCCACCCGCAGGGAGTAACCGTTGGCATCGATGTAACGGCTGCAGATTCCGGTGAAATCGAAGCTGCCCAGGAGGGGGTCAACGGCCGCAGGTGCCGTTCCGTTGACGCTGTAGCAGGCCCGCTTGCCGTTGAGCTGCTCGTAAATGTTGAGCTGGGCTCGGGTGCCATCGCCGATCGGCGCTGCCACCAGCACAAACCGGTCCTGCGGCAGCTCGGTGGCCTGGAACATCGAGGCCGCCGCCGGAGCCAGCAGGGCGGACCCAGGGACCAGGGTGCTCAGACCGGCAGCCAGCGACAGCAGGGCAGCGGGCAGGGCGGGGCGCATCATCGCTGCTCGAACCGGAATCGGCGTTAATCGTATGCACCCCCGGCCGAGGCGACCAGGGGAGGCGCCGATCGGCGCTCAGGCCGGCTTGTTGATGCGGATCGCCAGCAGCAGCGAAGCGGCCGTGCCGGGCAGGCACAGCCCCAGGATCCAGCGGGTGGTGGTCACCCCCAGGTCGGGATCGCCATAGGCCAGCTCAAACACGGAGCCGGTGGCGGCGATCCCCAACACACAGGCCAGGGCCAGGAACAGCCCGGCCAGGGGTTTCATCGGCATGGGGAAGGATGGGGCTGGGAACGGGGTGAGGTGGCCGCTGCCACCGTTCAGCTCAGTGGATCGAACGCACGGCGTCACGGGCAAAGCCGTGGTCCTGGAGCTCCTGGTTGAGGCTGAGTTCGTCAGTCACCCGATCCACGAACAAGACGCCGTTGAGATGGTCCATCTCATGCTGGATGCAGCGGGCCAGCAGGCCATCGGCCTTCAGTTTCTGGGGCCGGCCCATTTCATCGCGATAGCTCACGTCCACCACCGTGGGCCGCACCACGTTGAGATAGACGCCGGGAATGCTGAGGCAGCCCTCCTCGTAGGAGTCGACGCCGGAGCCGAAGGAGCGGATCTCGGGGTTGATCAGCACCATCGGCGGGCTGGCGGCGTTCTCCGGATCGAGATCGATCACGAGCAGCTGCTTGTGCACGCCGACCTGGGGGGCCGCCAGACCGATGCCCTGGGCCGTGTACATGCTGCGCAGCATGTCGCGGGCGAGGTCGCGAACCGATTCATCCACCTTGCTGATGCGCCGAGCCGGGGTCCGCAGCACCGCGTCGCCCAGGGTGTGAATCGGCATCGGCGGCTGATCCAGGGCCTGCTTGGGCACCTGCACGCCGCTGGCGGTGCGCACAGCCGCACGGGCCATCTGGGCAAAACTGCCGGCCACGAAATCACTCACCTTGTCGTGCTTTTAGTTTAGGTGGGCTGGCTGAAGACCCCGCGTGAGCGCCGCTGAGCCCCTGGCCACCACGCCCCGGACCGACAGCCCCGATTTCGCCCACCCCCTGAGTGCGGCAGCGGTGGTGGGCAGCACCCCGGCGTTCAAAGAGCCCCTGCTCGACGGCGATCGGCTGCTGTGGCTCGAACAACGGCCCCATGAGCGGGGGCGCACCACCTTGATGCTGCGGCCGCCGCAGGAGCGGCAGCCCCTCGAACTCACCCCCGGCCACTGGAACCTGCGCAGCCGCGTGCACGAATACGGCGGCGGCGTCTACGCGCTCCATGGACCCGATCTGGTGTGGGTGCACGACGGCGACCGCTGCCTCTGGCACCTGAGGCTGGATTCGACCAGCGGCCGTCCGGCAGGGCAGCCCCGCCGGCTCACGGAACCCGCCGAGCGGGCCTTCGGGGGTGGCTTGATCGACCCCCACCGGCAGCGCTGGATCGGCGTGCAGGAGGCCGGCGGCCGCGACCAGCTGGTGGCGGTGCCCCTGGTCGGCGGTGAGCCCGAACTGCTGCACCAGCCCGCCGACTTCTGCGGCTATCCCGCCCTCAGCCCCGATGGCCGCCAGCTGGCCTGGGTGGAATGGCAGCAGCCCTGCATGCCATGGGAGCGCAGCCAGCTGTGGCTGGCGCGCATCGGCGCCGGTGGCGCACTGGAAGGGGCCAGGGCCGTAGGGGGCTCGGCTCCTGGCGCGGGCACCGCCGTGTCGGTGTTCCAGCCCCTGTGGATCGGCGCCGGCGCGCTGGTGGTGGCCAGCGACGCCAGCGGCTGGTGGAACCTGCAGCGCCTCGATACGGCCAGCGGCCACTGGCAACAGCTGCTGCCCCTGGAGGCCGAGTTCGCCATGCCCCAGTGGGTGTTCGGCATGGCCACCACCGCCTGGGATGGGCGGTCACTCTGGGCCGTCGCCTGCCGCCAGGGGATCTGGCAGCTGGGCCGGGTGAACCTGGATCCGGCCGTGGTGGGCACCGCGGCGGCCTGGCAGCCCCTGGAGCAGCCCTTCGACGATCTGGCCGGCCTCAGCGCCGCCCTGGCCGGCGACGGGGCAGGGCGGCTGGTGGCGATCGCCAGTAACCCCACCACCCCCCAGGGCCTGCTGGAACTGGAGCCGAGCACGGGCAGCTGGCGACACACGCCGGTGGCGGCCTGCCCCCTGGCCCCGGCGGCCATCAGCCAACCCGAGCCGCTCTGGTTCGCCGGCCACGGCAGCGCCCCTACCCACGCCTGGTA
>JBEDAU010000267.1:0-2652 GCA_041177605.1 Cyanobacteriota bacterium
TAGGCCAGCCAGCGGAAGTCGCCCAGGGCCATCGGGTCGACCAGCCGCAGCAGCGCTTCGCGGCGGGCCAGCTGGACGGCCAGATCGGTGCCCTGCTGCAGGCCGTGCAGGCGGGCGGCCAGGCCCAGGGCCAGCAGGGCCTCCCCCTGGCGGCACTGGCCCAGGGGCTGCCAGCCGCTGGCGCTGGCGGCGGCGTCCACGCTCTCGATGCACAGGTGGGCGGTGAGGTCCCAGGCGCCGGGCTCCAGCAGGGGATCGCCGCTTGCCTGCTGGCCGCGGTAGGCCATCAGGGTGCCGGCGCTGCGCTGGGGGGCGTAGTAGCGCCAGGCCTCCAGGGCGTAGTCGATCACCAGCAGGGCGCCGGCCGCGAGGGCGCCGGCGGCGGCGGCCAGCCAGGGCTCCAGCTCCGGGTGGAGCTCCGTGCACCAGCCAGCTGGGCGCTGGGGGGAGGGGGGCAGCAGTCCGAGGGCGCTGAGTGGCGCCTCCATCCCGGGTCCCAGGGGCTCACCGGGCTGCAGCCGCAGCGCGGGCTGGGCCTCCGTCTCCTCGTGTAGGGCCACCACCTGGCGGCGCCAGAGGGGCCCGTCCCAGACGATCCGCTCCACCGCCAGGGCGTCGAGCACCTCGTGGGCCAGCACCACGCCCCGCACCGGCGCGGCGGCCAGCTCTTCAAAGCTGCTCCAGCGGCAGGGTAAGGGGCAATCGGCCAACCGCTGGCGCTGGCGGGCGGCCATGCCGGCGTTGGGCTCCACCAGCACCAGTTCGGTGCGGCTGGCCAGCTCTGGCCAACCCGCCACCAGCCCCACCGCCAGCTCGGCGGCCAGGCTGCCCTCCCCCGGGCCGGTCTCCACCAGGGCCAGGGGTGCTTCGGGCTCGGCCGCCACCAGGGCCTGCAGCCACTCGGCCAGCTGGGGCAGCAGCAGGGCGGCGAAATCCGGGCCGAGCGAGGGGGCGGTGGCGAAGTCGCCGGCCGGCCCGATGCGCAGGCGGCCGGCTCCGTAGGCGCCGTGCTCCGGATCGTGCAACGCCCACTGCATGTAGGTGCGGAACGGCACCGCGCCACCGGCGGCTGTGAGGCGCTGCAACAGCCAGGCCGGCACGGTCACGCTGGGAGGGCAGCTCAGGGAGAATGCATCTTCCTTGAAACAGGTGCATGGGTCGGGTGTGGCGCGCGCTGCTCAGCGCGCTGGCGAGCCTGCTGGTGCTCTCGGCTGGCGCCTTCGGCTGGGGCACGGCGGCCCTGGCCTTCGACAACCCCGACCTGCTGCCCGACCACCCCACCCCGGTGATCGACCTGGCCAAGGCGCTCACCGACAGCCAGCGGGGCGCCCTGGAACAGGAGCTGGAGGACTTTGAGACCACCAGCGGCTGGAAGCTGCGGGTGCTCACCCAGTACGACCGCACCCCCGGGCTGGCGGTGAAGGACTTCTGGAACCTGGATGAGCGCTCCCTGCTGCTGATCGCCGATGAGCGCGGCGGCAACCTGCTCAACTTCAACGTGGGCGATGCCCTGTTCGCGCTGATGCCGCGCACCTTCTGGGTGGAGCTGCAGACCCGCTACGGCAACCAGTACTACGTGCGCGACAACGGCGAGGACGCCGCCATCCTCGACGCCCTGCACGCCGTGAAGGGTTGCCTGGTGATCGGCGGCTGCCAGGTGGTGCCGGGCCTGCCCCAGGAGCAGTGGCTGCTCACCCTCTCCACCTCGGTGCTGGGGGGCCTGGTGGTGGGCTTTGCCGCCTATCCCCGCAAGCCGGGGCGCCAGGTGGAGTGGGCCTGGGTGCTGCTGCTCTCGCCCCTGTGGCTGATCCTGTTCGGCGCCCTGGGCCTGGGGCCGATCCTCACCCGCACCAGCGACCTGCTGCCGATTGCCCGCAACAGCCTGGGTTTTCTGGGCGCGGCCGTGGCGGCTTACCTGATCGCCCAGGCCACCGTGGGCCGCAAGCTGCGGGAGGGGGGCAGCGAGGGCGACGCCGGCTGAACCGGCCTCAGCCTGAACCGGCCTCAGCTCTGGCTGGGGGCCTGCTGGGGATCGACGGCCTCGAGCTGGCAGCGCAGGGAGTCGCTGGGTTCACAGACCGGGCGACTGGGTTCGGGGCTCAGGGGCTGGATCCCAGGCTGAATCCCATCCCGCAAGCGGGCCAGATTGGCCTCGTAGAAGCGCCTGAGATCCTCGAAGCGCTTCACCGGCTGGCCATAGAAACTGCGGCCGGCCAGGGTGGGGAAGGAGGCCCACTCCGGCGCCAGCTTGTGGGCGAGCTGGGGGGTGAACTGCCCCTGATCCGCCAGGGCGAGGGCCCCGCGCCGCTCGATCAGGAACAGGGCGCCCTGGTCCTGCACCTGGGGCCCGAAGGCCTCGGGACCCTCCGGCTGGAACCCCATGCTGCGGGTGACCAGCTCCCAGGTGAAGGGCATGAACTGGTAAGCCCCGGCCGCCGCACTGGCGTAGCGCGCCGAGCGGATCACCCGGTCGGGGTGCCGGTCGAGCGAGGGCATCAGGCTGCCGCCGAACATGATCCGGTAGCCCACATCCTCGCCACCGGCCCAGGTGCCTTCCGCGTAGCGGATGGTGTTGAGCAGGGCCCGGCGTTCCGGGGTGATGGCAAAAACCCGGGGGGGAGGGGGCGGCAGCGGCAGGGAGCGCAGCAGGGC
>JBEDAU010000268.1:0-4582 GCA_041177605.1 Cyanobacteriota bacterium
CAGCCGGGAGGCCCCACCTGGGAAGAGCTGCTCGGCCAGCGTTGATCCACCTGCTGCCCTGACGGGCAGCAACCGCTCAGAAGATCGCCATCAGCAGGGCCACCAGGACGGCGGCGATCAGCAGGGTGGCGCCGATGCCGACCACGGCGACACCCACGCCCACCCCCACGGCCAGGCGGCGGCTGGTCTCGGGAAACAGCAGAAAGAGCGTCAGCGCCAGGGCCAGGGGCCACAGGGGCGGCAGCAGCACACACACCCCGAGCAGGATCAGCAACTTGCGCTGGTGCAGACGCTGCTGCTCAAGGGTCCGGTGCTCGTCGTCACTGAGCCAGCGCCCATGCTGACGAGCCAGCTCCAGATCCCTTTCCAGGTCCAGCATGGGCCGGGGGCGGAGTGCCATCGACCCAGCCTAGGCAGCCAGGCCGCAGGCGATGCGGGCGCCGCCGCCGCCCAGGGGCGGCGTGTCGCTGTAGGTGTCACCGCCGGCATGCACGATCAGGGCCCGGCCAGCCAGATCCCGCACCTGCAGTCGGGGTGCCCGCACCTCTGCGGTGGCGCGGCCGTCGGCCGCCACAACCAGGCGGCTGAGGTCGCCGCGATGACCCGGACCGTCTGGCCCCAGATGATGGCCCGCATGGTCGGGATCCCAGTGGCCTCCAGCCGCCAGGCCGGCAACACGGACACCGTCGCTGAGGCCGGCCCCACAGCTGGAGCCGCCATGCAGGTGGAAGCCATGTTCACCAGGCGGCAGACCCTGCAGGTCGGGTACCAGCACCAGGCCGGTTTCACTGTCGCGGGCCATGAGGGAGCCGATCGGTTCCGCCACCCCCTCGCCGTCGATCCGCCACATGGGGATCTGCAGCTCAGCGGCCCAGGCCCCATGCGGCAGGGCGACCAGCAGGGCCAGCAGCAGCGGCAGGAACAGGGTCCCCAGCAGGCTCCATGCCCCCAGCGGCATCCCCGCTGCGGTCCCAGCGGACGTCATGGGTGGAGTGGCAGCTGACGTCATGGAGAGCTCCGCAGATCTGGACGCAGGGCGCCTGGGGCGCTGACTGCCCACTCTGCTGGCCAGAGCGGCGACCTGCCAGGTTGGACGTCCGTGCGGCCAGCCATGGGCCCTGCCTTCCCCGCCCAGCCAGGCTCGCCGCTGCGGCTGGTCACCCTCGACGCTTGCCGGCTGGTGATCGGCCGCTACCCCGCCTTTCGCTACGACGCCCGTGGCGGGGGCGGCCCCGGCGTCCTTGAGGGCAGAACCGGTGGCGAGGACCAGGCTGTCCGATTTTCGCCGGCCCAGCTCCGGATCCCGCCCCTGGATCGGCGCAGCGCCCGTCTGCTCGGGCTGCCCTTGCCTCCTGGCCTGGCGGTGGCCATTCAGCCGGAGTTGCTGGTGGGAACGGCCGATCCTGCTGCCGGCAGCCTGCGCCTCCGGTTTCAGGCCCGCTTCCAACTCATCATCGGGCAGCATCGCCTGGCTCCTCCCCTCTGGATCGACACCGAGCTGACCACCGGATCGGTGCAGGGGCGGCGCCACCAGGCCCGCGGCATGGAGCTGGGGACGGCCGGTCCGGGCGTGATGGTGGGCGTGGCGCTGGTCGAACCCTGCGGAGCGGCCTGGCTCGACCGGTTCCTGGGCCTGCCCGATGAGGCGTTGGCGGTGCTGCGCTTCAGGCTCGAGGAGAGCTAAGCAGGCCGATCAGGGCTGGCCGTGGACGGTGAGCGGCTGCCCGGGTTTGATCCCGCCAACGGCGGCGATGGTTCGGCTGGTTACAAATCACTGCGAACCCTGCCAGCTCCGGCGGGCTACCCACAATGGACCTCAGATCACAGGGTGACCATGGGCGTTGGAACTGTGTTTCTCGAAGCTCTGCTTACGGGCGTCATCACCCCGGCCGAACTGCACTGGCTGACGGCACACCAGGCTGACTTCACCCGGGTGGAGGAGGCGACGGCGCTGCGGCTGGGCCGGTTGCTCGATGACGGAGCGATTCAGCTGGGCTGCCGGATCAGGACCTGAAGCTGCAGCCCTAGCCTGGGCCGAGCCCTTCAGCCGGCATGGCCTATCTCTGGTTCAAGACCCTCCACATCGTGGGGGTGGTGGTGTGGTTTGCCGGCCTCTTCTATCTCGTGCGGCTGTTCATCTACCACCGGGAGGCGGAGGAGATGGAGCCTGCCCTGCAGACCGCCTTCACCCAGCAATACGCCCTGATGGAGCGGCGGCTGGCCAACATCATCACCACTCCCGGGATGGTGGTGGCCGTGGTCTGTGCGGTCGGCCTGCTGGTGCTGAGTCCGGCCTGGCTGCACCAGGGCTGGATGCACGCCAAGCTGGGGTTCGTCGCTGCCCTGCTCGCTTACCACGCCTTCTGCTATCGATTGATGGGCCAGCTGCAGGCTGGCACCTGTCAGTGGAGCGGGCGTCAGTTGCGGGCCCTCAACGAGCTGCCCACCCTGCTGCTGGTGATCGTGGTGATGCTTGTGGTGTTCAAGACCCAGTTCCCCACCGGAGCAGCCACCTGGTTTGTGGTGGCCCTGGTGGTGTTCATGGCTGCCTCGATCCAGTTCTACGCCCGCTGGCGTCGGCTGCGGGCCGAGCGCCTGGCCGCAGGTGGCTGAGCGCGCTGGCCACCCCCTGGTGGCGGTGTTGCGTGGCGTGACCCCCACTTGCTGCCCCAGGCGCCTCAACTTCCACTGCCACACCACCTGCAGTGACGGCAGCCTCTCACCGGACGAGCTCGCAGCCCAGGCCATGACCATCGGCCTGGAACACCTCGCCATCACCGATCACCACAGCCTGGCGGCCCATGGCCCCGTGGCCCGGGCGCTGGGGCGGGCGGCCGCAGCGGGCCAGCCGGTGCCCACCCTGTGGCGGGGGGCGGAGATCAGCGCCCTGCTGGAGGGCTGTCTGGTGCATGTGCTCGCCCTGGGCTTTGGCGATGAGCACGCCGCCCTGCTGCCCTATCTGCAGGGCCAGGCGGTGGTGGGTGAGGCCCTGCAGGCCGCCGCGGTGTGCCGGGCCATTCACGCCGCCGGCGGCCTGGCCCTGCTCGCCCATCCGGCCCGCTACCGCCTGCCCTTTCAACGCCTGATCAGCGCGGCGGCCGAGCTGGGGTTCGATGGCGCCGAAACCTGGTACGACTACGACCAGCAGCAGCGCTGGGTTCCTACTCCGCTGGTGTGTGAAGCGATCGCCAGGCAGCTCAGCAGCCATGGCCTATTGATGAGTTGTGGTACAGACACCCATGGCCACCACCTCCATGGCCGCTAGGGTTCATCGACGCCTTCCCTTGCCGATCGATGGGCCTCTTTGATCGTCTGCGCGGTGCCAAGCCCGCTTCCAGTGCCGCTGAGGCCAACAAGCCCAAGAGCGACGACACCTTCTTCCTGGAGCCTGAGGCGGCCAGCACGCTCGGGGATGTGAGCCTGATGAAGCGCTCCAACACCATCCGCCACACCTTCCCGGGCACCCTCGACAATCCCGGCAACAAGGAGATGGTGGCGGAGGTCTCCTCGATGGAAGCCAAGCTCGAGAAGGTCTCCGAGGGGCTGCCTGGCGCCGACGCTGAGGGCGGGGGCATCAGTCTCACCGGCGGTGTGCCCAAGCCGGTCAAGAAGACCTTTGCCAAGCCGATGTCGCAGGCCGAACTGGATCAGCGCAAGAAGGGCTCGGCCGCCGGCGTGAATGTGCCCGGGGGGCCCGCTGCCATCAAGAAGGAGAAGGAGCAGGCCGCTGCGGCAGCCCCCACCAGCCAGCCCCAGATCAGCCAGCTGGCCAACGCCAAGCCCGGTGCGATCGATCCCTTCAAGCAGATGGTCAAAGAGCTCAATTCCTGAGCCCCGCCCCGTCACGATCCTGTGCTGTGCCCTAGCGCTGCTCGATCAGGGCCTCGCTCTCCAGCACCAGCTGGCGCAGGTTGGCCAGCTGGTCTGGAGTGGCGCTCTCCCAGAGGCCGCGGTGATGGGCTTCCAGCAACCGTTCGGCCATGTCGCGCAGGGCCCAGGGGTTCGCGTGCTCCAGGAACTGGCGCACCTTCCGGTCGCCCAACCACTGGTCTGTGATGGCCCCGTAGCTCCAGTCGGGGACACGCCCTGTGCTGGCGTCGTAGGCGAACAGGTAGTCGAGGCTGGCCGCCAGCTCGAACCCGCCCTTGTACCCGTGGCGCTGCATCGCGCTGATCCAGCGCGGGTTGAGCAGGCGTGAGCGCAGCACCTTGTCGAATTCCTTCTCCAGGCGATGCAGCCGCGGCCTGGCGCTGCGGGAATGGTCGGCGAACCACAGCTGGGGTGCCTGGCCACTGAGCTGCTCCACGGCGGCGCTCAGGCCCCCCTGGAACTGGTAGTAGTCGTCGGAATCGAGCAGGTCATGCTCCCGGTTGTCCTGGTTGTGCAGGACCACCTGCACGGCCGCGAGGCGCTGCTCCAGCCCGGTGCGGTCGGCTCGCCCCTCGATGGCTCCCACCCCAGCCCCGAGGCCTTCCTCGCCTGCATAGCTCCAGCTGCTCCAGGCGAGGAAGGCCTCGGCCAGGTCGGCGCGGCTCTCCCAGTGGCCGCTGTCGATCAGGCCCTGCAGCCCGGCGCCGTAGGC
>JBEDAU010000269.1:0-7367 GCA_041177605.1 Cyanobacteriota bacterium
GCCGGTGATGGCGGCGGATGCCCTGGCCATGCCCGGCGACCACAACCGCCAGAACATGCTGATGGCGGCCGCTGCGGGGCTGGCGGCGGGGCTCAGGGGAGCGCAGCTGGAGACGGCCTTCCGCTCCTTCCCGGGGGTGCCGCACCGGCTGGAGTGCATCCGCGAACTGGCCGGAGTGCGCTTCTACAACGACAGCAAGGCCACCAACTACGACGCGGCCGAAGTGGCGCTGCAGGCCCTTGCCGGACCACTGGTGGTGCTGGCGGGGGGCGAGGCGAAGCGCGGTGATGCCAGCGGCTGGCTGGCGGCGCTGGCAGGCCAGGCCCGGGCGGTGATCCTGTTCGGCGCCGCCCGGGCGGAATTCGAGGCCCTGCTGCGCCGCTCGGGCTACCCCGGCCTGATTCGGCCCTGTGCCGGACTGGAGGACGCGGTGCCGCTGGCTGCCGAACTGGCCCAGACCCAGGGCTGCCGGGCCGTGCTGCTCTCGCCGGCCTGCGCCAGCTTCGACCAGTACAGCGACTTCGAAGCGCGCGGCGAGCATTTCCGCCAACTGGTACAGCGCCTCTGAACGGCATTCCGAACAGGCGCCGTAGCATCAGGCCAGAGGTGCTGAAGGCCATGGCCCACTGGCTGATGAAGAGTGAGCCGGATGTCTATGGCATCGATGATCTTGCCCGGGAAGGCACCACGCTCTGGGATGGCATTCGCAATTACCAGGCCCGCAATTTCATGCGGACCATGACGGTGGGCGATCACGCTTTCTTCTACCACTCCAACACCAATCCCCCCGGGATCGTTGGCCTGATGGAAGTGATCGAGACCCACCTGATCGATCCCAGCCAGTTTGATCCCGAGTCCAAGTATTTCGATCCCGCCGCCTCCGCCGATCGCCCTCGCTGGGACTGCGCCCGGCTGCGCTATGTGAGGCACTTCCCCCGGCTGCTGAGTCTGGAATCCCTGCGCAACAGCTTCAGCCCCGAGGAGCTGGGCGTGGTGAAGCGGGGTAACCGGCTGTCGATCCTGCCGGTGCCGGAGACCACGGCCGCCCGACTGCTGAGCCTGCTGGAGGGCGGCTGATGGCCGCCGGGCCGCCGCCGATCGCCATCCGCAAGGCCCTGGAGGTTGGCTGGGCGGCGTTCTGGCAGGCCCCCCGCACCCTGGTGCTGTTCACCCTGCTGCTGGGCTGTCTCAACCTGGGCTGCCAGCTGGTGATCCGCTGGAGCCGCGAGGCGCTGGCCGCCGATCCGCTGTCGCTGCCGGAGCCAGCGGCCCTGCTGACCGCCCTCCATCTTCTGGCCTGGCTGGGCTACTGGCTCAGCAACATCTGGCTGGTGGTGGGGCTGCTCCAGGGGAGTGAGCTGGCTGTGGAGCGGCGCAGACCGCAGCTGCGCCAGCTGCTGCGCATCGACGGGGCCAGCCTGGTGCGTGCCGGCGGCACGGTCGGCCTGGTGGTCCTGCTGCTGGCCCTGATCGTCTGGCTGGCCCAGGCGAGCAGCTGGCTGGCGGCTCTGCTGAATCCACCCCTGGCCGCCCTGCCGCGGCTGGCTGGCCTGGCCGCCCTGGTGTATCTGGTGACCGACCAGGTGCTCAGCCTGCCGATTGCCGTGCTGGGCGGTTTCAACCCGCTCCAGGCCCTGCGCCGCGGCCGGGCCGCCATCGATCCCCACTGGCCCCAGGCGCTGGGCCTGACCCTGCTGCTGGGACTGCTGGTGCTGGCGGGCTTTCTGCTGCTACTGGTGGGACTGGCCGCCACCCTGCCCCTGGCGGCCTGCACCCTGGTGGCGGCCTACCGCCAGATCTTTGCTCCCGTCAACCTGGGGGCGGGCCGAACGGGGCCCAGACCATGGCACGCGCCGCAGGAGCTCAACGGCCGCGGAACCCCCGCTGGGCCGGAAACAGATTGGCGAGATAGCAGCGGGTGACATCGCGGCTGCTGACGCCGTTCTGCACCAGGAACCCCGCCAGAGCGGCCTGAAACAGCCGGTATTGATCCCAGTTGGGGTGCTGCTCGATGAAGGCGCGCATGGCCGTGAGCAGGGCCGCTGGCACCTCGGCACGCAGGCTCACCACCCCCGGAGCCCCATCCGCCTGGTCCGCATCTGCGCATCCACCCGCGCACTGCCCACCCGGGCTCGTCTCCAGACCCACCACCTGTTCCATCCCTGCCGTGCCATCGCGCCGCACCAGTTCGCCACGGGGCGCCGCCGTCGTCAAACCGGCAGCCGCCGGGCAAAGCAGGCCACTCGCAGGGTGAGAACCCAGGCTGGATCAGGCCTTGTTGGCCCATGGGCAACCAGCCAGCGGGCCGTTGCGGCGCTGTCAAGGGGAGATGGGCGCGGCGGCGGGTTTTCCCCAGCCCCTGGCCAGCGGGTCAGGGGCACCGCGCACCGCTGCGGAAAGGGTGGTGAAAACGGAGGGTCGACCGGGGGGAATCGGGAGGAAAGTCGATTCAATCAGCACTGCTGATCACCGCAAAAACGATGGGATGTCTCATGCGGGATTCAGCAGGTCGGCCTCCAGGGCGCGGAGCGCGGCCGCCAGCACCGGCGCCACCGGTGCCGGCCAGGTGCCCTCGATCCCCCGCAGGCCGCTCGTGGAGCTGAGCACCACGTGCAGCTCCCATGCCTGGCGATCTCCCTCCAGCGCCAGCCAGAGATCACCGCTCTCCCACTCCAGGGCGATCGACTCCTCCGCCATCAACTGGTCGAGCAGGGCCCCGTGCTGCTGGACGAGTTGACCCACCCCCTTCGCCAGCAGGGCGGCTTCGGCCCGGGTGAGCTCCGCAGCCCAGCCCGGTCCACCGATCAACACGGCAAAGGGGTGGCGGGCCGGATCCACCAGCAGCCGCCACCCCTCGCCCTCCTGAACCCGCACGCCGACTCAGCCGGGCAGCAGATCGGGCTGGTCCTGCTCGTCGCTGAGTTCGATGATCGCCCGCTGCACCGGCTTGATCATGGAATCGTCGAGCAGGCCGTCGAAGTCGTCGAAGCGGCGCTGCTTGGCGCGGAACGCGATCCGAACCGTGGTGAGGTAACGGTTGCTGGAGTGGCGGATCAGGCTCTCGGCACGCTGGGCCAGGTCCTTCGGGTTGATGTCCAGTCCGCTCTGCATGAATCCGCTCTGCATGAATCCACTCTGCATAAACCCGCCGTCCGTGGCATCCAACTGCGATCCTCCACCTTATGTGAGGGCGTGAGGGCCGCCATGCGGGGCACCCTGGCGATTGATCTGGGCAGCAGCACCACGGTGGTGGCGTTTCAGCCCGAAGACGGGGCGGCCCGGCTGCTGCCCCTGCCGCCCTACAGCCTGGATGGGCCCGTGGTGGTGCCGAGCCTGCTCTGGCTGGCCCACGCCGACAGCGCCAGGCCCCTGATCGGCCGCCAGGTGCTCGAAGCCGGCCTGGCCGACGTCTCCGGCCCCCAGCTGCACCGCGATTTCAAGCGGCGGATCGGCGCCGGCACCGAGCCCGGCGATCCAGCCGGTCTGCCCCTCAGCCCCGAACAGGCCGGCAGCCTGCTCCTGCGCCAGCTCTGGCAGGTCCTGCCGGCCGAGCTGGAGGCCACACGCCTGGTGCTCACGGCCCCGATCGACACCTATCGGGCCTACCGGCGCTGGCTGCTGGAGCTCGGCCAGGAGCTGGGGGTGGCGGAACTGGCCCTGGTGGATGAGCCCACCGCCGCGGCAATCGGCGCCGGACTGCCCGCCGGCAGCACCGTGCTGGTGGTGGATGTGGGGGGTGGCACGGTCGATCTCTCCCTGGTGCGCCTGCAGGGGGGGGAAGGCCGGGCCGCACCGATCGCCCAGCTGCTGCGCTTTGCCGGCCGCGACCTGGACACCAGCCGCCAGCGCCTGCGCTGCGCCGAGGTGGTGGGCAAGGCCGGGCTGCCGCTGGGCGGCCGCGACATCGACCGCTGGATCGCGGTGGAGCTGGGCCTGCAGCTGGGGGAGGAGGCCCCGGCTGACGCCGCGCAATGCAGCCCGTTGGTGGCGGCCGCCGAGCAGCTCAAGTGCCAGCTGAGCGACCAGGAGGAGGGCCTGGTGGTGTGGAGCTCCGCCGCGGGCCGCTCCCAGCCGCTGCGGCTCAGCCGGGCGCGACTGGAGGCGCTGCTGGAGGAGCGCGGCCTGACGCTGGAGTTCGACCGGCTGCTCGAGCAGGTGCTGGCAGCCGGGCGCCGGGAGGGGGTCGCCCTGGAGGCGATCACCGCCGTGCTGCCGGTGGGCGGCAGCAGCCGCATGCCCTGGATCCGGCGCTGGCTGGCGCAGCGGTGTCCAGGAGTGCCGGTCCGGATCGACCGCCCGGTGGAGGCCGTGGCGCTGGGAGCCCTGGCCCTCACCCCAGGCGTGCAGGTGCGCGACGTGCTCAGCCGTGGCGTCGCCCTGCGCTGCTGGGACCGCCGCTCTGGCCGGCACCACTGGCACCCCCTGTTCGTGGCCGGCCAGAGCTGGCCGACGCCGCAGCCGCTCGAGCTGGTGGTGGCCTGCAGCCGACCCGACCAGCAGGCCCTGGAGCTGGTGCTGGGCGAACCGGAGCCGGAGCGGCGATCCGAAGTGGTGTTCGCCGACGGCCTGCCCCAGCTGCGCCCACGACCCGCTGGCCAGGGCCAGGTCACCCCCTGGAGCCGGCAACCGGCGCCGATCCCGCTGGATCCCCCGGGCCAGCCGGGTCAGGACCGCCTGCGCCTGGCGTTTGACCTCAATGGCCAGGGGGAGCTGACCGTGGCGATCAGCGATCTGCTCCAGCCTGGGCAGCAGCGCGTGCAGCCGTTGGGGCCGGTGCGCTGAAGCCGGTGCGCCAGGGGGCATCCCCCGGCTGGCATCGCCCTGCAGAAGCCTTAAAACGGGTGCTGCTGTTGCGCTCCCGCCTTGGGCCTCCGCCGGCACAGGCTCCCCCGCTTCTGGCTGGCCCTCACCCTCGGCCTGGTGGCGACCGGCGTGGGAGGGGTCCACTGGTGGGAGCAACAGCTGCCCCAGCGGCTGGAGCAGGCGGCAGCCAGGGGCGACCTGGAGGCCTGTCTCCGCTATGGGGAACAGCTGGAGGCCCTGCGCTGGCTGGGGGGCAACGCTCCCCACGACCAGGGCAGCTGCCGGCGCCGCCGAGCCGACCAGCTCTGGCAACAGCAGCGCTGGCGGGAGGCCCTGCAGCTGCAACTGCAGCTGGCCAACTCCCCGGCCGGCACCACTGCCGACCGGCAACGCCTGGTGAGCTGGCAACAGGAGCTGCAACAGCGTTCCCTCACCCGCTTCCAGGCCGGCGACCTGGCTGGCGCCCTGAAGCTGCTGGAGCCGATGGGGGAGCACCAGCGCGCCGATGGCAGCGCCCTGGGCGACCGGTTGCGGGAGGCCTGGACCCGCAACCGACTGCAGGCTGAGCGCGCCGAACGCCTGGCCGACCAGCGGCGCTGGTGGGAAGCCCTCGACGCCCTCACCCGCATCGACCACCCCTGGTGGAAGCAGCGCAGCCAGCCGATCCGCCTGCGGGTGCAGGCCGGCATCGACGCCCTGCAGGGCCGCGACCGTGACCACGACGCCCATGGCAGCCTGCCCCACACCGTGAGTGCGGAGCGGCTCGACGCCGAGGTGCAGCGCCGCATCGCCGCTGGCATGGATGAGTGGAGCGCCTTTCAGGCCGCCTGCCGGTCCCTGGGCGGGCGGGTGGTGGAAGCGGGGCCGGAAACCGCCTGCCAGCGCTGACCCCACCGCCGCTGGGCGCATGACAGGATTGCCGCGCGATGCACCCCGCGCCGATGCAGCCAGGAGATCAGAACCAGCCTGGATTCAAGCCGGGCGACGCGGTCAAGGTCAGCCGCAGCGTGGTGGTGTTCCACCATCCCCAACACCGCGGCGAGGCCTTTGATCTGCAGGGCCAGCAGGGAGAAGTGGTGGCGGTCCTCGACTCCTGGAAGGGCCGGGTGATCAGCCCCACCCTGCCGGTGGTGGTGGCGTTCGGCAAGTTCCGCGCCCACCTGCGCGCCGACGAGCTGGAAGCGGCCTGAGCCCCCGGCCCACCTAGGGGCGCCGCAAGTACACCCCGTCCTGCCCGTCCACCGCGCTCAGGCAGAGCTGGATGGTCTCCTGCCGGCTGGTGGGCACCAGGCGACCGCAGTAATCCGGCTGGATCGGCAGCTCCCGGTGCCCCCGGTCCACCATCACCAGCAGCCGCACCCGCCGCGGCCGGCCCCAGGTCTGCAACGCCTCGAGGGCGGCGCGCACGGTGCGCCCGGTGAAGATCACGTCGTCGACCAGCACCACATCGCGGCCTTCCAGGCTGGCGGGCAGGTCAGTGGCCGCCACCAGCCGGGTTCCCACCCGGTCGAGGTCGTCGCGGTAAGGGGTGGGATCGAGCGTGCCCTGGCTCACGGGCTGGCCCGATCGGGCCCCGATCCGTTGCGCCAGCACCCGGGCCAGGGCCACCCCCCGGGTCGGGATGCCGAGCAGCAGCAGGGCCGCCGGGTCCTCCACGCTCTCGAGGATCTGGGAGACGAGCCGCTCGAGGGTGCGATCCAGCTCCAGGGCCGACAGCAACTCCAGCCGCGGCGTGACCTCCCCGGATGTGCCGGGTTGGCCTTCGGTCCCGGGTTGGCCCATGGCCGCGCTGCCTGGCTCCTCAGGATTGTGGATCACGCCCACCCGGAGATCTGGTGCCATCGACGCTATGGCCGAAGGGGAGCGGGTCGCGCTGCTGGCCGGGTTCGTTGCTGCGGGCCACGCCGGGACGGGATCGGTGCTTGTGCCCAAAGCCTGACCCGGAACCGGCTCTGGATAAGGAGCCAGGCGCTACAGGGTAAGTTGGTTTTGGAAGACGTTGCAGCAACGTCGCACGGAGCAACGCCGTACGGTGCGCGTGGTGAAAGCAATCCCCTCCGAGTCGCAGACCACCCAACCGCAACCTTCGGGCCCTAACGCCTCAACCGTCAGCAACGGTGCAACCGCGAACAACGGTGCAACCGTGAGCAACGGTGCCGCCACCAGCGCGGGCCGCCCCGACGGCGGCCATCTCCGCCTCAGCGACCCGCTGTTCAGCGATGCGGCACCGCTTTCCTCAGGCCCGGTGGCACCGGTAGTGCTCTGCATCCTCGACGGCTGGGGCTATCGCCACGACGACGACCACAACGCCATCCGCGCGGCCTCGACGCCGGTGATGGATGCCCTCTGGCATGCCTACCCCCACACCTTGATCGAGGCCAGCGGCGGCGCCGTGGGCCTGCCGGATGAGCAGATGGGCAACTCCGAGGTGGGGCACCTCACGATCGGATCCGGCCGGATCATCCGCCAGGAGCTGGTGCGCATCGGCCAGGCCGTTCGCGACGGCAGCCTGGCCGGCAACGCTGCGCTCAACCGCCTGGCCGACCAGCTGCTGGAGAACGGCT
>JBEDAU010000270.1:0-7186 GCA_041177605.1 Cyanobacteriota bacterium
GGCTACCGCAAGGGCACCGCCGGTGGCTGGATCTCCCTGGCCTTCTCCTCGGTTGCCCGGGTACCGGCCCTGCACCCGAGCGATCAGATTCTCGATCAGTTCGTGCCGTTCTCCCTCGACACGGCTCCAGCTCCAGCTCCGGTGCCCGCTCCGGCTGAGCCGGGTGACACCGGCCTGCACGAGCGGCTCTACCAGACAGCCACGACCCAGTGGCGTCGACTTGGCCGGGGATCGGAGGCGTTCCACGAGCTCGAGGCGGCCGGCCTCGACACCAGTGAGCTGAACGCCTCGGGCGTCGGTCTGTGGGCCAGCGGACGGAACGATTCAGGCATCGGCGGCGTGGCCCCCCGCCAGCGCTCCTTCTGGCTGGTGGCTGACGCCGAACTGATCGTCTACGGCGCCACCGATCCGGCGGCTCGCCTCACCATCGGCGGAGAAGTGGTGCCCCTCTCGGCCGACGGGACCTTCCGCATCCAGGTGCCCTTCCGCGATGGCCAGCAGGTCTACCCGATCGAGGCCGTGGCCGTGGACGGGGAACAGAAGCGCAGCATCACCCTGGACTTCCAGCGCAGCACCCCTGAAGACCACAGCAATCCCGCCGACCAGGCCGCTGCCGAGTGGTTCTGATGCGCACCTTCGTCGCCCTTACCCCCATGGCGGGAGCCCTGCTGTTCCCCGTGGCCGTGCCTCTGGTGCTCAAACAACTGGGTATTCCGGCAGCCGTGCTCACCGCCGTGGTTCTGGGCACAGCCTGGTTCGCCGTGATGCTGCGCAGCGCCGAGATGCCATCCCACCACTAACCCCGTCCTGAGCGCAGAGCACCGGGCTGTGGGAACGCTGGGGCAGCCGCACCTGCGTCGCCATGGTCATCTCCCCCGGATCGGATCCGGCGCCCCGTGTCCCCTGCAGGGCCGGGTCTGTTCTGGCACTGGCCCTCTGCCTGGGGGGCTGCGCTGGGACGGCGCGGCTGGTGGGCTCGCCACAGCAGCCCGCCCTGCCGATGCCGGCAGGCATCACGGTGGCCTTCAACCACCACGCACAGCAGCGCTACCGCAGCCCGATCAGTGGCCGCTGGCGCCAGGGTGAAGACCTGGAGGCCTTCGTTCTGGAGAGCCTGGCCAAGGCCGAGTCGGAAATCCTGGTGGCCGTGCAGGAACTGTCACTGCCGCGGGTCGCCGAACTGCTGGCCGCCAAGCACCGCCAGGGGGTGCGGGTGCAGGTGGTGCTGGAGAACACCTACAGCACCCCGTGGAGCCAGGAACACCGCAGTGCGCTGGTGCCCCACCAGCTGCGGCGCCATGACCAACTGCAGGCCCTCGGCTGGGGGGACGCAGTGGCAATCCTGCAGAGCGCCGGCGTTCCCCTGCTCGACGACACCGCCGATGGCAGTGCCGGCAGCGGACTGATGCACCACAAATTCGCGGTGATCGACCGCCGGGTGGTGATCACGGGCTCCACCAACTTCACCCCGTCATGCGTGCATGGCGATCCGGATGATCCCCGGACCCGCGGCAACGTCAACCACCTGCTGCGCTTCGAGAGCGCTGAGCTGGCGGAGCTGTTCGTGGAGGAATTCCAGCGGATGTGGGGCGATGGGCCCGGCGGCGCGGCCGACAGCCGCTTCGGCATCGGCAAAGGGGGCGGCCCTGCCCGCACCGTGCGGGTGGGGAACAGCAGCGTAACCGTGTTGTTCGCGCCCCATCGCCGCAGCGATCCCAACCAGGGTCTGGCCCAGCTGCGCCAGCAGTTGGAGCGGGCCCGGCAGCGGGTTGATCTGGCCCTGTTCGTGTTTTCCGACCAGGCCCTGGCCGATGCCATGGCCACCCTGCACAGCCAGGGCGTGAAGCTGCGGGTCTTGGCCGATCCAGGCTTCGCCAACCGCTCCTTCAGCGAACTGATGGATCTGATGGGCGTCAGCCTGCCCGATCACCACTGCAAGCTGGAGGCCCGAAACCGTCCCTGGCAGCGGCCCCTGGAGGGGGTAGGCACGCCCCGGCTGGCGCCCGGCGACAAACTGCACCACAAGCTGGCGGTGATTGACGGGCACACCGTGATCAGCGGTTCCTTCAACTGGAGCCCGAGTGCCGCCCATCAGAACGACGAAACCCTGCTGGTGATCGAATCCCCCCTGCTGGCGCGGCATTTCGACCAGGAAATCAACCGTCTGTGGAAAGGGGCGGAACTGGGGATCACCGCCCGGCTGCAGCGCAAGCGGGCGCGGCTCGCCTCCGCCTGCGGCGGAGTGGTGCAGCAGCGCCAGTCCACTTAAATTCGAACATTGGATCGCCATCGGGCAGGGCAGCCATGCATAACGGAAGCGACAGCCAGCAGCACGGCGAGGCGGACAGCAACCATCAATCCGCCACCCTGGATGCGATTCAGCTGATGCTGCGGGATCTCCATACCCGCCACGATGAGATCCGCCATCGGGCGGCCTTCCGCGGCTGCACCCGCGAGCTCCTGGAGGTGCAGCAGGAACTGGTGAACTACCTGCTGGCCAAGAAGAGCGCGCTCAGCGGCCAGAACGGGGGTGGCAGCAGCACTTACCACTCCTTCGTGTAGGTCTGCAGCTTGAGCAGCGGGGTGGTGATCGTGGGCGCCGGCCCCGCCGGCGCCTGCCTGGCCCTGCAGCTGAGCCGGGCGGGGGTACCCACCACCCTGGTGGAAGCCAGCCGCAGCTTTGAGCGGCAGTTCCGCGGCGAGGCCCTCATGCCCTCGGGCCTGGAGGCCCTGCAGGCCATGGGGCTCTCGACGCTGCTGGCAACCGTGCCCACCCGCCGCCTGCAGGGATGGCGGGTGGTCGTCAACGGCCGGCAGCTGTTCTCGGTGCCGGAACCACCGGCGGGCGAGGGCGACCCCGGCTGCACCCTGGTGAGTCAACCGGCCCTGCTCGAGGCGCTGGTGAACGCCTGCCGCCGGCAGCCGTGCTGTCGCTGGATCCAGGGCCAGCCCGCCACCGCCCTGCTGAGCCGGCAGGGGCGCATCGCCGGTATCCGACTCGGCGGCGGTGAAGAGCTGCAGGCGAGCCTGGTACTGGGCTGTGATGGCCGGGGATCCCTGCTGCGCCAGCAGGCAGGGCTGGAGCTGGTCGAGGACCCCCAACCGATCGAGGTGCTGTGGATGCGGCTCCAGGCCCCCAGCCCGGCGCCGCTCGGCGGTCAGTTCACCACCGTGATCGGGGCAGAAGGGCTGTTCAGCGCCTTCGAGAGCGTGCGGGGAGGCCTGCAGGTGGGCTGGCTGCTGAGGCCGGGGGAACCCACGCCAGCGCTCGACCACGATGGCTGGCTGAAGCGACTTGCCAACCAGTGCCCGGCCGAGCTGGCGGCCTGGCTGCGGGGCGAGGGGGCTGGCGGGGGGCCGCCCGAGCTGAAGCCCCCGGTGCGACTGCGGGTGCGCTGCGGCCTGGCTCCGTGCTGGTGGAGGCCGGGTCTGCTGCTGCTGGGTGATGCCGCCCACCCGATGAGTCCGGTGCGGGCCCAGGGCCTCAATATGGCGCTCCGCGATGCCTGGGCGGCAGCCACCGCGCTCATCCCCCTGCTGCAGGCCGGGGCTCAGGCCGAACCGCTGGACCGGGCCCTGGCCCTGGTGGCCGACCAGCGGAAGCGGGAGGTGGCGGGCATCCAGCGCCTCCAGAGCCAGGAAGCGCGGCGAGGTGCGCTGCTCGGCAGCCAGCCCTGGCTGCGGGCGCTGCTGGCGGGCGCCGCGCCGGCACTGGGATCGGCGATCGGCCACCACTGGCAACAGCAGCAGGCCCCCCTGCGCCATGGACTCGGGCCCGTGGAGCCAGGCCCACCGCGGCCATGATGGGGGCCGACGCCCCTGAGCTGGCCACCGTGAGCTCCGCCTGTGCCCATGCCCGCCCGTCCAACACCCTGGCGCCCTGGGCCAGCCTGCTGGGACTGGCCGGGGCTGTCGTGCTGCTGGCCCCGGGGTCCACGCTGGCGAAGGATCCACCCCTGCCGAGCCAGGATGACCTGCGCCGGCTGCAACTGAACACCCTGGCCTGTGGCCGGGAAAACAGTGCTGCGGCCTGCCAGCAGGCCCGGGCCCAGGCCGACCAGCTGCTCGACCACCCGCGCCTGGGGGGGAGCTGCAAGGACACCCTCTGGACCATCCGGGACACCGCCGTGGTCGTGACCAGCAGCAGCTTCGAGCGGCGTCAGAAGCTGAACCGGGCCGGCAGTGATGTGACCCTCTTCTGCCGGCCGCAGACCCAGCCGGTGCGGCCCGCTGGCGGAGACAACAAGGAGGGGGAGAACCGTCCACGGGGCTTCGGCCTGATTCCCAGCTCCTAGGGGGTCCGCGTCCAACGGAGTCCGCGGTGGCTCCAGGGCTGGGGCGCCGCCCAGCTCTCAGGGGGAACCCGGCGCCGACGGCGATTCCTGAAGCTGGGCCAGCAATTCCCGGGCAGTGGCGTCCATGAACGGCAGCGACCAGACCGGCACCACCACGGCCCGCTCGGCAAGGCCGCAGAGGGGGGTGTGGAGGCCGCCGGCTTCGCAACTGGCGGTGAGGCCCAGCAGGGCTCGGGTGAGTTTGCCGCGCAGACAGCTCTCCTTGCCGCTGCGGGCCAGCACGGCCGTCGCGGCCTGCCTGGTGGAGGTCACCGCGTCGCTGTAGGGCCGGGCGGCGGCCAGGCCGATGGCTCCGGCCTGGGCCAGTCGGGGAAGCCCGGGCGCGGCGGCCAGCACCAGCAGCAGCAGCAGCGTCAGTGGTGGCCTCAACCGCAACACAACCCGCGCTCCAATTTGCATCAGCTTAGCCAGGGTCACCGTCGCCAACAGGGCTAATTTGGTGCCCCTTCAGCGGCCCCGGCGCTATGCCCGCAACCGTTCGCCAGGTCAGCCTGTCTGCCCCCTTCAGCGACCAGAAGCCCGGCACCTCGGGGCTGCGCAAGAGCAGCAAGCAGTTCGAGACGCCCCACTATCTGGAGAGCTTCATCGAGGCCAGCCTGCGGGTGCTGCCCGGCGTGGCCGGCGGCACCCTGGTGGTGGGCGGCGACGGCCGCTACGGCAACCGCCGCGCCATCGGCGTGATCGCCCGCATGGCCGCCGCCCACGGTGTGGCCCGGCTGATCACCACCAGCGGCGGCATCCTCTCGACGCCCGCTGCCTCCAACCTGATCCGCCAGAACGGTGCGATCGGCGGGGTAATCCTCTCGGCCAGCCACAACCCCGGCGGCCCCGACGGCGATTTCGGCGTGAAGATCAACGGCGCCAACGGTGGCCCCACGCCCGAGTCGATCACCGACGCCATTTACGCGGTGACCCAGAAGCTCGACGGCTACCGCATCCTTGAGGGCGCTCCGGAGCTGGCGCTGGATCAGCCTGGCAGCCAGCAGCTGGGTGAGATGACCGTCGAGGTGGTCGACGGCGTCGAGGCCTACGTGGCGCTGATGCAGAAGCTGTTTGATTTCGACGCCATCGGCGATCTGCTGCGCGGCGATTTCCCCGTGGCCTTCGACGCCATGCACGCCGTGACCGGCCCCTACGCCAAGCGCATCCTCGAGGGGCTGCTGGGGGCACCGGCCGGCACGGTGCGCAACGGCACGCCGCTGGAAGACTTCGGCGGCGGCCACCCCGACCCGAACCTCACCTACGCCCACGAGCTGGCGGAGCTGCTGCTGGGCAGCGACGCCTACCGCTTCGGCGCCGCCTGCGACGGCGACGGCGACCGCAACATGATCCTGGGCCAGCGCTGCTTCGTGAACCCCAGCGACAGCCTGGCGGTGCTCACCGCCAACGCCACCCTGGCGCCCGGCTACGCCGGCGGCCTGGCCGGCGTGGCCCGCTCGATGCCCACCAGCGCCGCCGCCGATGTGGTGGCCAAGGCGCTGGGCCTGCCCTGCTTCGAAACGCCCACGGGCTGGAAATTCTTCGGCAACCTGCTCGATGCCGGCCGCATCACCCTCTGCGGCGAGGAGAGCTTCGGCACCGGCTCCGATCACATCCGCGAGAAGGACGGCCTCTGGGCCGTGCTGTTCTGGCTCAACATCCTGGCCAAACGGCGCGAGCCGGTGGCCCAGATCATGGCGGAGCACTGGAGCCGCTTCGGGCGCCACTACTACTCCCGCCACGACTACGAGGCGATCGCCAGCCAGGCCGCCCATGGCCTCTACAACCGCGTCAAGGAGATGCAGCCGGCGCTGGTGGGCCAGGCCTTCGCCGGCCGCACCATCGCCACCGCTGACGACTTCGCCTACACCGACCCGGTGGACGGCTCGCTCACCAGCGGCCAGGGCCTGCGCCTGCTGCTCGATGACGGCAGCCGGGTGGTGCTGCGCCTCTCGGGCACCGGCACCCAGGGCGCCACGCTGCGGGTGTACCTGGAGAGCTACGTGCCCCCCAGCGGCAACCTGGCCCAGGATCCCCAGGCCGCCCTGGGGGATCTGATCAGCGCCATCGATGGCCTGGCGGAGATCAGGGTGCGCACGGGCATGGATCGCCCCACGGTGATCACCTGAGGGCTCCAGGGCTGAGGAGCAAGGTCAAGTGGAGATCTCTGGATCAGCTGTCTCCCTGCACAGCTGACCAATCCAGCGGGCCTCCAACATCTTGATCGCCACGTAGAAGGGGGGCACCACCCCCAGAGACAGCACGGTGGCCACCAGCAAGCCCCCGAAGATCACCGTGCCGAGCGACTGCTGGCTGTTGGCACCGGCGGTGGTGGCCACCACCAGGGGCAGGAAGCCGGCCAACGAGGCGATGGCGGTCATCAGGATCGGCCGCATCCGCGATTCGGCGGCGGCGATGGCGGCCTCCTGCACCGTCATACCCGCCTCCAGGTACTGCTCGGCCACCTCCACGATCAGGATGCCGTTCTTGGCTGCCAGACCGATCAAGGTGACCAGCCCCACCTGGGCGTAGATGTTCAGATCAATCGAGCGCAGGGCCAGAAACACCAGGGCGCCGAGCATGGCCAGCGGCACCGTCATCAGGATGATCACTGGCGTCACATAGCTCTCGTATTGGGCCGAGAGCACCAGATACACGATCAGCACCCCCAGGCCGAACACCAGGATGCTGGCGTTACCGGCGGAGAGCTGCAGGGCGGCGATGCCGGTGAAGGCGTAGCCGATGTTGTTGAAATCCAGCTGGTTGAAGATCTGCTGAATCGCCGCCAGGGCCTGGCCGGAGCTCCTGCCGATCGCCTCAGCCCCCTGCACCAGGATGGTGCGGTAGAGGTT
>JBEDAU010000271.1:0-4103 GCA_041177605.1 Cyanobacteriota bacterium
GCAGGGGGCGGGGCGGGGCCTGGCCGGGAGCAGTCACCATCGCCCGACCCTAGAAATCCGGCAGCTGCGCTGACGCAGGGCCGGATGTCATGCAAAAAACGCATAAACGAAATACCCTGGACCCAGTTCATCCCATTCGGGGCCGAATCCACGCGTCGGGTGCATCAGCCTCACCCGCATCCCGATTCCCTTCACACCCCGTCCTTCGTCCGTTCCTGTCCCCAACTCTGGAGGAGTAGCCCTTGCGCCTGGTTCGCGGTGACGGCGACATCCTGCTGGCCCTCTCGGCCAGCGAAGCCGCCCATCTCAGAGAGGCTTGCGCCCTGGTGGTGCTGGCGGCGGAGTCGGTTCCCCAGGCCACCCTGCCGCCGGAACTGGCCGCCCTGCTGCACACCCTGTTCGTCTCCCTCGGGGACGGGCAGCCCTGTCCCCAGCCCAGCAACCCTGCGGCAGATCAGGGGGGGGCAGCCGCCGGCGGTTCAGGTTCAGGCGGCCAGTGAGCGCCCGCGCCAGGTCCAGCCCTGGCCCGTGAGCGTGCGCCACACCGACACCGGCACGATCGCCGCCACCAGCAGGCCCCCCAGCCCGCCCAGCCACCAGAAGCGCGCGGGCAGCCGGAAGCGCCAGGCACTCCACAGCCGCAGCAGCAGCTGCAGGCCGATCGCCACCAGGGCTGGCCCACCCAGCCGGGCAAGCACAGGCAGCGGCAGCCCGAACAGTCCGCCGCTGGCGGCGGCCAGCAGCTGCAACCAGGGCGCCGTGTAGAGCAGCAGCACCACCAGGCCGCTGCCGGCCGCCTTCACCAGGCTGCGGTCGACGCCGAGGAACCAGTTCTTGGTCCAGCCCTCCCACAGGGACGGCAGATCGGGGTACATCCCCAGACTGACCAGGTCCAGGGCAAGCAGATAGCGCAGACGGTGGCCGGAGCCCTTGATGGCGCGGGCCAGGGCCAGGTCTTCCACCACCTCAGCGGCCATGGCGGCGTGGCCGCCGATCGCCGTGTAGGCCGAGCGGCGGAACAACATGAATGGCCCCGCCGCAAAGGCGGTGGGGTCGGCCGGGTCATTGGTGCGGCGACACGGAAACACCAGGCCCAGCAGATTGACCACGATCGGCTGCACCAGCCACTCCGCCAGGCAGCTGCAGCTGAGTCGCGGCGCCAGGCTGAGCAGGTCGGCGCCGCTGTGGTCGGCCTCCGCCACGGCCGCCGCCAGGGCCCGGGGGGCGAGCCGCACGTCGGCATCGAGAAACAGCAGCCACTGCCGGGCGGGATCGCCGGCGGGCCAGGGCTCGGCGGCGCCGCGGCTGGCCGGCCAGTTCTTGCCGCACCAGCGCTCCGCATCGGGCCGGGGGCCGGCAACAAGCAGCCGGGCCTGCCCCGGGCCGATGCCGGCGGGGCGCTCGGAACCCGCCCAGGCCGCCAGGCCGGCAGCGGCCAGCGCGGCGGTGCCATCGGTGGAGCCGTCGTCGACCACCAGCACCTCCCAGTGGAGCCCGGGGGCTTCGCTGGCCAGGGCCGCGGCCAGGCAGGCGGTGATGTTGCCGGCCTCCTGATAGGCCGGGATCACCAGCCGCAGGAAGGAGCCGGTGAGGTCGGGCGGTGACGACGGGGACGCCAGGCTCGGGGCCCGCCGGCAGGAGACCTCCAGGGCCAGGAGCAGCACCGCCAGGGCCAGGGCCGGCAGCCAGGCCAGCCAGGGCCAGATGGTGAGGGTGAGGGTCGCGCCCCAGGGCGGCAGGGCCATTCAGGCCACGGTGCCGCCGAGTAGCCAGCGCAGCATCCCCTGCAGCTGGCCCACCACCCCCTGGCCGGTGATCAGCTCGCCCACCACTGCCGCCAGAAAGCCCAGCATCGCCACCCGCCCGTTGAGCTGCTCCACCGCCGCCAGGGCCTGGACATTCCAGGGACGCCGGGTGGTGAGGCCCTCCCCGAAGCGCTCCAGGGGCTCGTAGACGAAGTGGGGATCAGACGTCACGGCAACCGGCCTGCGGTGGAGCAGGGCGACCCTAGGGGTCAGACCCAGGGGGTGAAGGTGATCGGCTCGTATTTGGCCACGCTGATCCGCCAGGCCCGCTGCACCAGCGGCCGCAGCTCCGCCGCAAAGCTGGCCGTATCGCCCGAGGCCAGCCAGCGGGCCTTGAGCAGCGGCAGCTGCTCGCTCATCACCTCCAGGGGCAACTCCACCAGCAGCAGGCTGTCGTCACCGGCCGCCCGCTGCAGGGTGGCGGCATCGCTGCCCTGCCACAGCCGCAGCAGCAGCTCCAGTGCCAGCCCTCGCCCCTCCTCGCCGGGGTCGGATGGCTGGTCGGCATCGGCCCTGCGGCTCGACTTGCCCGCCAGCGGCATCGCCCGCTGACCATCCTTCAGCGCCAGTGCCAGACACACCAGATAGGGAGAATCGGCCATCGCCATCGTGGGGGAGACAACCCAGCCTGATCGGAGCAGGGCCCGCCCACCGGGCACAAAATGGCGATCAGGCGCCACAGTGAGGGAAGCGACACAGGGCGCGATGGGCGTACGCAGACGGCTGGGACGGTGGTTGCGCCGGTTGGGCGAGCGGTTCGATCCCGACCTGCCGGCCCTGCCGCCGGCCACCTCGGCCAAGCTGCCGGAGGCCGGCCAGCTGGACCGCGCCCCGGCGGCCGGCAGCGACGAGACCCCCTCCGAACCCTGGCAGGGGGTGCGGGAGCGGGCCCTGGGCAAGACACTCACCACGCTGCGGTCCGAGGCGATCGTGGCCCTCGGCGCCCTGCACGCGGCCCACACGGCCGCAGCCGCCGTGTTCGACGACCGGCGCCTGGCGGCGGCGGTGGCCCAGCGCTCCGGTGAGCCGGTGGCCGACGAGGTGCTCGACAAGTTCACCCAGGCGGCCACGATCTGGCACCGCGATGCCGCGGCCCTGGGCATGGCCCTCAATGCCGTGGGCGCGGTGGAAGTGCCCGAACTCACCCTCGCCGAGGCGCTGGAAGTGGATGAGCCCGAGGCCGAGGCCCTCGAGGCGATGGTGAGCGGCTACGAGGTGGAACTGCAGCGCCAGGTGCTGGAGGAGAGCGAACAGACCGGCTGATCCCAGTTCGCCAGGCTGGCCGCCACCCCCACCACAAGGCCGGTTCGGCGATCACCGATTCAGTGACAACTGATTCGGTAACAACCGATTCGGTAGCAACCGTGCCACTCGAAGGGGTGGGCTGGGACTTCCACTGGGTGGACGTCGCGTTCGCCGCCATGCCCTCCCTGCCCCGTCTCCAGGCGCTGCAGCAGATCCTGCAGCGTCCTGCCGCCAGCACCGAACCGGCCGCCTCCCTCGAGGAGCTCTGGGCCCGGGATGTGTTCTCGCTCGACAAGATGAAGTCGGCCCTGCCCAAGGCCGTGTTCAAGTCGGTGCAGCGCACCATCCAGGAGGGCGGCAAGCTCGACCTCTCGGTGGCCGACGTGGTGGCCCAGGCGATGAAGGACTGGGCCACCAGCCGCGGCGCCCTCTACTACGCCCACGTCTTCTACCCGCTCACCAACCTCACCGCCGAGAAGCACGACGGCTTCATCTCACCCCAGGGCGACGGCAAGGCGATCACCGAGTTCACCGGCAAGCTGCTGGTGCAGGGCGAGCCCGACGGCTCCTCCTTCCCCAACGGCGGCATCCGCTCCACCTTCGAGGCCCGCGGCTACACGGCCTGGGATGTCACCAGCCCCGCCTGGCTGATGGAGACGCCCAACGGCGTCACCCTCTGCATCCCGACGGTGTTCGTGAGCTGGACCGGCGAGGCGCTCGACAAGAAGACGCCGCTGCTGCGCTCCAACGCCGCCATGAACCGGCAGGCCCAGCGCCTGCTGCGCCTGCTCGGTGAAACCGAGATCGCCCCGGTGAACTCCAGCTGTGGCGCCGAGCAGGAGTACTTCCTGGTGGATGCGGCCTTCGCCGCCCTGCGGCCCGACCTGCAGCTGGCCGGTCGCACCCTGTTCGGGGCTCCCCCGGCGAAGGGGCAGCAGTTCGACGACCACTACTTCGGCGCCATCCCCGAGCGGGTGCAGGTGTTCATGCAGGACGTGGAGCGCCAGCTCTACAAACTGGGGATCCCGGCCAAGACCCGCCACAACGAGGTGG
>JBEDAU010000272.1:0-2546 GCA_041177605.1 Cyanobacteriota bacterium
AGGTGGCCCAGCACCAGCCGCATGCGGGCGGCCTGGGCGGCGGGGCTGGCCAGGGCCCTCTCGGCCCAGGCGATCTGCTCGGCCGGCACCGCCGCGGCCGAGGCATCCCACACCAGCAGAAACAGGTCGTCCTGCAGCAGGCTGTAGGCGAAGGGAAAGCGGCTGGCATCCACGAACTGCAGGCCCAGCTGGTGGCGCCGCGGCCCCCAGAAGCGCTCGGCCTGTTGGCGGTCGAGGCCAAAGGTGTAGGCGCCGCCCGAGCGGCTGCCGGAGGCGTCGTGGTTGCCGAGGGCGAAGGCGAAGGGCAGCCGGGCGCGGCGCAGGGGATCGAGCACCTGCTGACCGAAGGCCGTCCACATCGCCGCCAGCTGGCTGGTGCTGAGCCCCAGCTTCTGGCCGGCCACCATGTCGCCGCCGCAGAGCACCAGATCCGGTTTCAGGGTCGGGATCAGCGCCACGGCCCGCCCCACCTGGGGGATGTAGCCGGTGGAGCCGTAGCTGCCGTTGAGGTCGCTGATTGCCACCAGGCGCCGATCGCCGCGGGGGGGGAGATCCGGCAGGGGAGTCGCCGCCAGACCCCGTGCCCCCAGCAGCACCATTCCGCCGCCAGCCGCCAGCTGCAGCAGCCGGCGGCGGCTCAGGTGGGGATCCGGCAGGTGGTGCATGGAACGGGGAGCGGCGATCAGGCGGCAGTCAGGTCATACCGCTCACCGGGCACCGGATCCAGCAGCCGCTGGCCCGGGGCGCTGAGCTGGGCCGCCGCCGCCTCGGTGCTGCCCGCCGCCCGCAGCAGGCCCACCAGGGCGCCGGAGAAGCGCACGTCGCCGCCGGCCGTGCTGGCCAGCACCGTGCGGGGGCTGAAGCGCTCCAGCAACTGGGGCAGCACCTGCTGGCCCTTCACGAAGGCGCCCGCCAGCGGCAGCCCCAGGTCGACCACCGGCGTGATCACCGCATCCAGGGGCTCGGGCGGCAGGCTCGGATCACAGAAGCCATGGGGTTCCAGGTAGAGCCGGCCGGCCGGGTGGCGCAGCAGGTAGCCGTTCTCCACCAGGGGCACCGGCGCCCCGGCCGTGGCGGTGATCTGCAGCTGCTCAGTGCCGTCGGGCCAGCTGAGCTGCTCGCCCGGTTTCAGGGCGCTCACCTGCTGGAAGCCCAGCTGGCGGGCCCGCGCCGCCGCCGCCGCCGAGCCCACCACCGGCAGGCCGCGGTCGAGCAGCTCCAGCGAGGGGGGATGGCAGTGGTCGGCCAGGCCCTGGGTGAGCAGCAGCAGATCGAGCCGCTCCGGCACCGGCCAGGGGTGGGGCAGTTCGCCGCGCAGCAGCCAGGAGCCGGGCGGAAACACCAGCGGCCCGGTGAGCCAGGGATCCACCAGCAGCCGCAGGCCACCGATCTCCAGCAGCCAGCCGTTGGCCCCGTAATAGGTGGCGGCAAACATCGGCGGGGCGGCAGCTGCTGAAATGAAAGCAGCCCCCGGGTGCGCGCCGTGTTGCGGCTGAGCCAACTCAAGCTGCCGCTGGAGCACAGCGAGGCCGAGCTCACGGCGGCGATCTGCCGGCGCCTGCGGCTCCAGCCGGAGCAGCTGCTGGCCCACACCGTGGTGAAGCGCAGCGTCGATGCCCGCCGCCACGACGCCATCGCCCTGGTGTACAGCCTCGACCTGGAGCTCGCCCCTGGCGGCCCCAGCGAGGCCCAGCTGCTGCGGCGCCACGGCCGCGATGGCCAGCTCAAGCCCTCGCCCGACACCACCTACCGCCCGCCGCTGCCGGCGGCCCCGCCCCCGGACAGCGCCGCTGCCGCCCCGTTACCCCGGCCGGTGGTGATCGGCGCCGGCCCCTGCGGCTACTTCGCCGCCCTGCTGCTGGCCCAGATGGGCCTGCGGCCCCTGCTGCTGGAGCGCGGCCAGGTGGTGAAGCAGCGCACCGCCGCCACCTTCGGCTTCTGGCGCGGCGAGCGCCCCTTCAACCCGGAATCCAACGCCCAGTTCGGCGAGGGCGGTGCCGGCACCTTTTCCGACGGCAAGCTCTACAGCCAGGTGAGCGAGCCCGCCAGCTACGTGCGCAAGGTGCTCGAGGAGCTGGTGGCCGCCGGTGCCAACCCTGAGATCCTCAGCCTGCACCGCCCCCACATCGGCACCTTCAAGCTGGCCACGGTGGTGCGGGGCCTGCGCGGCCGCATCCAGGCCCTGGGCGGCGAGGTGCGCTTCGAGAGCCGGGTGGAGCGGCTCGAGCTCGACCCCAGGAGCAGGGCGGTGCGGGGGGTGGTGCTGGCCAGCGGTGAGCACATCGCCGCCGAGCGGGTGGTGCTGGCCATCGGCCACAGCGCCCGCGACAGCTTCGCCGCCCTCCACTCCCAGGGGGTGGCGATGCAGCCCAAACCCTTTGCTATCGGCGTGAGGATCGAGCATCCCCAGGCCCTGATCGACCGGGCCCGCTGGGGGCCCGCCGCTGGCCATCCCCGCCTGGGGGCGGCCGAATACAAGCTGGTGCACCACTGCAGCGGGCCGCTCACCGCCGGCCGGGCCGTCTACAGCTTCTGCATGTGCCCGG
>JBEDAU010000273.1:0-4803 GCA_041177605.1 Cyanobacteriota bacterium
GATTGAGGATCTCGACGCGGGCCCCCATCGCCTCGAGCACGTCGAGGATGCCGGTGCGGCTGGGGTTGAGGCCGACGTTCTCGATCGTCAGATCGCTGCCTGGAGTGATGGCGCCGGCCACCAGCCAGAACGCGGCCGAGCTGATGTCGCCCGGCACCACCACGCTCTGGCCGCGCAGGCTCGGCCGCCTTCTGGCTGGTGGCCGGCGCCATCACCCCCGGCGCCGCGCTCACCGTGGAAAACGTGGGCCTCAACCCCAGCCGCACCGGCATCCTCGAGGTGCTGCAGCAGATGGGCGCCCGCATCGAGGTGCTCAACCAGCGCGATGTGGCCGGCGAACCGGTGGGGGATCTGCGCGTGTGCCATGGGCCCCTGCAGGCCTTCGAGATCGGCGGCGAGCTGATCCCCCGGCTGGTGGATGAGATCCCGGTGCTGGCGGTGGCCGCCTGCTGCGCCGAGGGCGTCAGCCGCATCAGCGACGCCGCCGAGCTGCGGGTCAAGGAAACCGACCGGCTGGCGGTGATGGCCCGCCAGCTGGGCGCCATGGGCGCCCGCATCGAGGAGTTCGACGACGGCATGACCGTCACCGGCGTCACCGCCCTGCAGGGCGCCACCGTCGACAGCGAGACCGACCACCGCGTGGCCATGAGCCTGGCGGTGGCCTCCCTTGTGGCCAACGGCAGCACCACCCTGCACCGCCCCGAGGCGGCGGCCGTGTCCTATCCGGGCTTCTGGGATGACCTGCTCCGCCTGCGCGGTTGAGGCAGAGCTGCGCCCCCAGCAGGGGGCCGACGGCAGCTTCAGCCTGTTCAGCGCACGCTTCGGCGAGGGCTTCCACGGGCCGATCGGCGCCCTGCGGGAGGCCCAGGCCAAATTCGTGGCACCCGCCCAGCTGGAGCGCTTTGCCCCCGGCAGCACCCTGGTGGTGGTGGATGTGGGCTTCGGCCTGGGCACCAACAGCGCCGCCCTGCTGGAGGCCGCCCAGGCACGGGAGCTGGCCCTGCAGATCTGGGGGCTGGAGCTCGATCCCCAGCCCCTGCGCCAGGCCCTGGCCGCGCCGGCCTTCCGGCGCCAGTGGCAGCCCGCCACCCTGGCCCTGCTGACGGGCCTGCTGGAGCAGGGGCGGTGCGGGGCGAGCCAGCTGCTCTGGGGCGACGCCCGCCAGTGCGTCCGGGAGCTGCCCCCTGGCTGCGCCGACCTGGTGCTGCTCGATGCCTTCTCCCCCCAGCGCTGCCCGGAGCTCTGGAGCCTGGAGTTTCTCGCCGCCCTGGCCCGGCTGCTGCAGCCCGAGGGCCGGCTGCTCACCTACTGCTGCGCAGCCGCCATTCGCCGCAGCCTGCAGCTGGCGGGGCTGGAGCTGGCCTCGATCAGTGGGCCGCCGCCCGCCTGGAGCTATGGCACCGCCGCCAGTCGGAGCCCCCTGCCCAGCCTCAACGCCAGCGCCGGGATCGGCGAGGGCCCGCTGCGGCCGCTCAACCTGATGGAACTGGAGCACCTGGCCACCCGGGCCGCCGAGCCCTACCGCGATCCCAGCGGCCAGGCCAGCGCCGCCGAGATCCTGGCGGCCCGCCGGCGGGCCCAGGCCAGCAGCAGGGCCGGCTCCACCAGCGCCTGGCGGCGCCGCTGGCGGCTGGAGCAGGGCAGGGCTGAACCCAGGGAGGCCACCGGCCAGCCCGCGTAGATTCCGGCCCAGCCGCTCCGCCCCGCCGATGCTCGCCGTTGCCGTGTTGGCCGCCGGAAAGGGCACCCGCATGAAGAGCGACCTGCCCAAGGTGCTCCAGCCCTTGGCCGGCGCCACCCTGGTGGAGCGGGTGCTGCGCAGCTGCGAGCGGCTCAGCCCCCAGCGGCGGTTGCTGATCGTGGGGCACCAGGCCGAGCGGGTGGAGCAGTCGCTCGCCCAGCACCCCGGCCTGGAGTTCGTGCTGCAGCAGCCCCAGAACGGCACCGGCCACGCCGTGCAGCAGCTGCTGGCTCCCCTGGCCGGCTTCAGCGGCGATCTGCTTGTGCTCAACGGCGACGTGCCGCTGCTGCGCCCCGAGACCCTGGAGCAGCTGCTGGCGGCCCACCGCGCCGGCGGCGCCGCCGTGACCCTGCTCACCGCCCGGCTCACCGATCCCACGGGCTACGGCCGCGTGTTCACCGATGCCCAGGGCCGCGTCAGCGGCATCGTGGAGCACCGCGACTGCAGCCCCGAGCAGCGCGCCAACACCCTGATCAACGCTGGCATCTACTGCTTCAACTGGCCGAAGCTGGCCGCCGTGCTGCCCAGCCTCAGCAGCGACAACGACCAGGGCGAGCTCTACCTCACCGACACGGTGGCCCGGCTCAGCCCGGCCCTGCACCTGGAGGTGGCCGACGCCGATGAGATCAACGGCATCAACGACCGGGTGCAGCTGGCCCAGTGCGAGGCGGTGCTGCAACAGCGGTTGCGGGAGCACTGGATGCGCGAGGGGGTGACCTTCACCGATCCGGCCAGCTGCACCCTCAGCGACGGCACCCGTTTCGGCCGCGACGTGGTGGTGGAGCCCCAGTGCCACTTCCGCGGCGACACCAGCATCGGCACCGGCTGCCGCATCGGGCCCGGCTGCCTGATCGAGGACAGCCAGGTGGGCGACGGCTGCCAGGTGCTGCACTCGGTGCTGCGCCAGGCAAGCGTGGCGGAGGGCTGCTCGGTGGGGCCCTTCGCCCAGCTGCGCCCCGGGGCCCGCCTGGCGGCCGGCTGCCACGTGGGCAACTTCGTGGAGATCAAGAACAGCAGCCTGGCCGCGGGCGTGAAGGTGAACCACCTCAGCTACATCGGCGATGCCGATCTGGGCGAGCGGGTGAATGTGGGCGCCGGCACGATCACCGCCAACTACGACGGCGTGCGCAAACACCGCACCGTGATCGGCGCCGACAGCAAGACCGGCGCCAACTCGGTGCTGGTGGCGCCGATCACCCTCGGCGACCAGGTCACCGTGGGGGCCGGCTCCACCCTCACCAAAGACGTGCCGACCGGTGCCCTGGCCCTGGGCCGCGCCCGCCAGGTTGTGCGTGAGCACTGGAGCGGCCCCGCCCCGGCAGCCTGAGTCAGCCAGCAGCCTGAGCAGGCGCGACCAGAGACGCCAGCGGCCCTCAGGCTGCCGCCAGGCCGGCCTCCAGCAGCGGCAGCAGCCGCTCCAGCGCCACGCCCCGGCTGGCCTTGAGCAGCAGCTGGTCGCCCGGTTGCAGCCAGCCCTGCAGCAGCTCGGCAGCCTGCTGGGGGTCGTTGACCCGGGCCAGGCGGGGCAGGCCGGCGGCGGCCGCCAGCATCTCGGCGCCCTCCGCGCCGCCATCCACCACCAGCAGCCCATCGAGCCCCAGCTGCAGCGCCCGCTCCGCCACCCGCCGGTGCAGCGCCAGGCTCTGCTCCCCCAGCTCCAGCATCGTGCCGAGCACGGCGAACCGCCGGCCATCCTGGCGCGCCAGCAGCTCCAGGGCCGCCAGCACCGCCTCGGGGGAGGCGTTGTAGGTCTCATCCAGCACCGTGATCGCCCCCAGCTGCAGCCGCCGGCTGCGGCCGCCCGGCAGGGTCACCGCCAGGGGCTCCAGGGCTGCGGGGGAAAGGCCCAGCTCCCGCCCCACCGCCAGGGCCAGCAGCAGGTTGCGGGCATGGTGGCGGCCCTCCAGGGGCAGGGGCAGGGGCGTGCCATCCACCCTGAGCAGACCGGCCGGAGCGTCCAGCTCACCTTCCAGATCGGCCGGCGGCAGCCCAGGCCGGGCCGGCTCGTCGTCGGCCAGGGCCACCCGGCACACCCGGCCGCTCCACACCGGCGCCAGGGCCGCCTCCAGCAGGGGGTCGCCGGCCGGGATCACCACCAGGCCATCGGGCCTGAGGGCGGCGGTGATCTCGCACTTGGCGGTGGCGATCGCCTCGCGGCTGCCCAGGCGGCCGATGTGGGCCGTGCCGATGTTGGTGATCACGGCGATGTCGGGCTCGGCACTGCGGCTGAGCCGCTCGATCTCCCCCAGACCGCGCATGCCCATCTCCACCACCAGGGCCCGGTGGGCGGCCGTGGCCTTGAGCAGGGTGAGCGGCACGCCCACATCGTTGTTCTCGTTGCCACTGGAGGCCAGCACCGGCCCCTGCTGGCTGAGCACCGCCCGGATCAGCTCGCGGGTGGTGGTCTTGCCGGCGGAGCCGGTCACCGCCACCACCGCCGCCCCCAGCTGGCGCCGCCAGAGCTGACCCAGCTGCTGGTAGGCCGTGAGCGTGCAGGGCACCGGCCAGAGCAGGGCGCCGGCCCGGGCGGCGGCCTGCAGCTGCTCCAGCAGAGGAGCCGGACAGCGGCCGGGCTCATACACCGCCCCGCGGGCACCGGCCGTCAGTGCAGCCGCCAGATAGGCGTGGCCGTCGAGTCGTTCGCCCACCAGGGGCACGAACAGGTTGCCCGCCTGGCCCTGACGGCTGTCGGTGCTGATCGCCGCGAACGGCTCCTCCAGACCCGTCTCCGGGGCCGCCGCCGCCAGGGGTTCCGGTTGACCCCAGAGATCCACGAGCTGGCTGGGCCGCAACACGATCAGGGCTCCGGGTTGGGGGGAAAAAGGATCATGCCCGAACCCACCCGGGCACGGCGCCCCAGCAGCCGGCCGCGGCCATCCACCAGCTGCAGCTGTTCATAGCCGAGGGCTTCGGCCCGCTCCAGCCAGCGCTGGGCCTGGGGCTGCCAGCGCTCCGGCGGCAGGGCGGCGAGGCGAGCGTCGACTTCCAGCTCCAGCCGGGCCTGGGCCTGGTGGGGCCTGGCGGCCCGGATCCAGTGCTCCGGGTCGGCCCCGGCCAGCAGC
>JBEDAU010000274.1:0-8481 GCA_041177605.1 Cyanobacteriota bacterium
GCTGGCCCTGTACCTGGGCTGGCAGGGACTGGAAGGACTGCAGCTGGGGCAGGCCTGAGGGGTCCGAGCGGCGGGTCCGTTCCCGGTCCGTTCCGTCAGTCGTCGTGCTGCAGCCAGCGGCACCAGAGCTGCTGGTCGGCCTGGCTGCCGGGGCCGGCCACCAGGCTTACTGCCTGGCTGGCCCGGCTCACCGCCACGTACACCAGCTGGCGCCGCAGCACCTCATCCTTGGGCCAGAACACATCGGCATCCACGAACACCTCGCCAAAGGTGCTGCCCTGGCTGCGGTGCACCGTGAGCACCGCAGCCGGCCCCAGGGAGGCAAAGGCATCCCGCAGCAGGAAAAAACGACGCCAGAGGGCCTTGGCCGCACCCCTCTCGGCGGCCCGGGCGGCGCTGCGCAGGCGGCCCAGCACCGCATCCAGGCTGGCGCGGCCCGCACTGCCGATCGGCGGCTGGAGGCGCAGCTGCAACTGGCCCTCGCCCACCTCCACGGTGGCCAAGAGCGTGTCGATCACGGGCACGGCCATGGGCCCCTCCAGCAGGTCGCCGGCCAGGTCAGCGGGCGCCAGCCCGAAGTCGGCCAGATCGCAGCGCTCGGGCTGCACATCGCGCACCACCAGCTCCCGGTTGGAGCCCAGCACCATGTCGGGCTCCTCGGCGATCTCCTCCCCCTGGCGGCAGGCGGGGGCCATCACCGCGGCGCGGCTGATCAGCACCTCGCCGGGCAGCACGGGCAGCTGGTCGGCCATTTCGCCGTGCAGGGCGCGGCGGGCGATCGGCACCAGCTGCTCCAGCGAGCGGTTGGTGTAGCAGAGGATGCGGGCCAGATCGGGGTTGTCGGTTTCGGCGGAGCGGCGCAGGGCCGCCTGGGCCGCCGCCAGCCACTCCTGACGGTCCAGCAGGGCCACCATGCCGCCGGCGGTGCGGATCGGCGGCAACGGCGGCGGCCGGCGGCAGGGCAGGGCCTGCTCCCGGATGCCGCTGGCCAGCCGCAGCACCGGCCCCTGGTGGCGCACCACCTGGCGCAGCTCGGCCCGCTGGGCCCGCCCCAGCGCAAACACCGGACTTTCCGCCTCCCCCACCGGCGGCAGCTGGGCCGGATCGCCCACGAACACCAGCCGGGTGCGGAAGGGGTGGGCGCAGCGCAGGGCGATCTCCAGCAGCTGGGAATCCACCATCGAGGCCTCATCGATCAGCACCAGGCCCAGGTTCTCCAGGGCACCGGCGGTCTGGGCGGTCTCCTCGCAGCGCTCCAGGTCGCCCTGGCGCCGCAGCTTCAGCCGCAGCAGGCGATGGATGGTGGAGGGGTACCAGGTGGGGGCGAGGGCGGCGCCGGCCAGGTGGGCGCGCAGCACGCCCACGGCCTTGTGGGTGGGGGCCACCACGGTCCAGCACAGGCCGGCGGCCTCCACCTGGGCCAGAAACGCCATCGACAGGGTGGTCTTGCCGGTGCCGGCGTAGCCGCTCAGCACGAAGGGAGTGCCATCGGCGGGGCCGGCCAGCCAGGCCGAGAACTCCTTGGCCGCAGCCCGCTGATGGGGGGTGAACTGCAGCGGCCCGGGCGGCACGGGGTGGGGCGGCACCGGCGGGCCCTCAGCCCAGGCCGGCGCCAGCGCCGATCAGGCCAAGCCCCTGGGCCAGGTGCAGGGGCGAGCCCACCCACACCAGGCCCGGCAGGGCCACGGCCGGCCCCATCAGGCTGCCGGCCAGCACCTCCAGGCGCGTGTGGCCCAGGTTCTGCTTGAGCGGCCTGGCCACGGCCTCCCCCCCCACCAGGCCGCCGCCAGCGGCCACCAGCCCGTTCACCCGTTCCGCGGTGAGGCCGGCGGCACGGCGCACACCCGAGGCGTCGTAGAGCACCACGAAGCAGAGCACGGCCGCCAGGGCAAACAGGGGATCGGCGTAGCCCAGCTGCCAGCCCAGGGCCGAGGCGGTGCCGGTCATCAGGGCCGAATGGCTCGACGGCATGCCGCCGGTCTCGATCAGCACCTTGGGGTTCCAGCGGCGGTGCACCACCAGTTCGATCGCCAGCTTGGAGAGCTGGGCCACGCCACAGGCGGCCAAGCCCCACCACAGCACCCCGTTGTCAAACAGCCCCAGCAGCACCGTCACGCCATCAGCCCCATCGGCGCCGATCATCGGTCGCGACTGGTGATGTAATCGGCCAGGGCCAGCAGGGGGGCGGCCTTGAGGGCGGCGGCTTCCCCGGTGGCGAAGGGGGCCAGGGCGGCCTTCGCCTCGGCCACCAGCGCCTCGGCGCGGCGGCGCGACTCCTCCAGCCCCAGCAGCTTGGGGTAGGTGGTCTTGTCGGCCGTGAGGTCCTTGCCGGCGGTCTTGCCCAGCACCTCGCTGGAGGCCGTCACATCGAGGATGTCGTCGATGATCTGGAAGGCCAGGCCGATGCCGCGGGCGTAGGTGCGCAGGGCCTCCAGCAGCGCCTCAGGAGCCCCGGCGATCAGGGCGCCACTGAGCACGCAGGCCCGCAGCAGGGCGCCGGTCTTGTGCAGGTGGATGTACTCGAGGGTCTCCAGGTCCACATCCTTGCCCTCGCACTCCAGGTCCACCACCTGGCCGCCCACCAGGCCGGGGGCGCCGGAGGCCAGGCTCAGCTCCCCCACCACCGCCAGCAGCCGCTCCGCCGGCACGCCCGGGCTGCGCAGCGCCACCATCTCGAAGGCGCGGGTGAGCAGGGCATCGCCGGCCAGGATGGCGTTGGCCTCGCCATACACCTTGTGGTTGGTGGGCCGGCCGCGGCGCAGGTCGTCGTTGTCCATGGCGGGCAGGTCGTCATGGATCAGCGACATGGTGTGGATCATCTCCAGCGCCACCGCCGTGGGCATCGCCTGCTCGGCGGCGCCGCCCGCCAGCTCACAGGCCGCCAGGCAGAGGATCGGCCGCAGCCGCTTGCCGCCCGCCAGCAGCGAGTAGCGCATCGCCTCCCGCAGGCTCTCGGGCCGCTCCGGGCCGAGCGAGCCGTCGAGGGCCGCCTCCACCTGCAGCCGGGCAGCCTCCAGGTAGGCCGCGAAGTCAAAGGCCGGGGTTGCGCCCGCGGAGGCGCCGTCTGTGCTCGTCACCGCCGCGGTCATGGGGGCTGGGCCTGGGGCCATTGCTGGGCGGGATTCTCTCAGGCCAGGCGACGGCGGCAACGCGGGCCGCCCAAACTGTTCGTGACAAACATGGGCGACCCTGGCGGCCCCTGCACACCCTGAAGGGGCGTGATGGTTGACCAACCATGGCCCCTGTTTCACCGCCGTCGGCGCCTCCGGGCGCCGCGGCCTCCCTGGCGGTTGCCTCCCCGGACAACTGGCTGGCCTTTCTGCAGACCCAGGTGCTGCCGATCGTGATCAATCTGATCGGCGCCCTGGCCATCCTGCTGGTGGGCTGGTTGGTGGCGGGGGTGGTGGCCAGCACCTGCCGGCGGCTGCTGCGCCGCACCCGCCTCGACCGGCTGGTGGCCGGCGGCCCGGAGACGGCCGGCCCCGGCTTCTCCCTGGAGCGCTGGATCGCCACCCTGATCTTCTGGGTGATCCTGGTGCTGGCGGTGGTGGCAGCGCTGAACGTGCTCAACCTGGCCACCGTGTCGGAGCCGCTCAACCAGTTCCTCAACCAGATCTTCGCCTTCCTGCCCAAGCTGGGCGCGGCCGCGGTGCTGGCGGCGGTGGGCTGGCTGGTGGCCAGCCTGGGGCGCTCGGCGGTGCGCCGCAGCAACCAGCTGCTGCGCTTCGAGGAGCGCTTCATCGAGCACGACGACCAGGGCCAGCACCTGCTGCTGAGCGAGACCCTGGCCAACCTCGTGTACTGGCTGGTGCTGCTGTTCTTCCTGCCGCTGGTGCTCAACGCCCTCAATCTGGGCAGCCAGCTGGCGCCGCTGGCCAACCTGCTCAGCGACCTGCTGGCGGCGCTGCCCCGCCTGATCAAGGCCGGCGCCATCGCGGTGGTGGGCTGGTTCATCGCCCGCAGCGTGGGCCGCATCGTCACCCAGCTGGTGGCCTCGGCCGGCGGCGACCAGCTGGGGGAGAGCGTGGGGCTCAGGGCCGGCCGCAACCAGGGTCTCTCCTGGCTGCTGGGCACGGTGACCTACGTGCTGCTGCTGATCCCTACCGCCACGGCGGCCCTGGAGGCACTGGCGATCTCCGCCATCTCCCAGCCCGCCACGGCCATGCTCAACCGGGTGATGGGCAGCCTGCCCCAGGTGTTCACCGCCGTGGTGATCCTGGTGGCAGCGACGGCACTGGGCCGCTTCGTGGGCCAGCTGGTGGCCCAGATCCTCGAGGGATTCGGCTTCGATCGGGTGTTTGCCTGGCTGGGGTTTGAGACCCGGGGCCAGAACCCCACCGGGGAGGTGGCGGAGGGAGTGTTCGCCGAACCGGGCCGGCGGCGGCCCTCGGAGCTGGTGGGCGTGGTGGTGATGGTGGGCATCCTGCTGTTCGCCCTGGTGGCCGCCACCGACGTGCTCGGCCTGCCAGCCCTGACCGCCGTGGTCACGGGCCTGCTGTCGCTCTCCGGCCAGGTGCTGGCGGGGCTGGTGGTGTTCGGCGTGGGGCTCTATCTGGCCAACCTGGCGGCCGGGCTGCTGCGCAGCTCGGGCAGCCAGCAGGGCGCCCTGCTGGCCCAGATCTCCCGGGTGGCGATCGTGGCCTTCAGCGGCGCCATGGCCCTGCAGCAGATCGGCGTGGCACCCAGCATCGTGAACCTGGCCTTCGGGCTGCTGCTGGGAGCGATCGCCGTGGCCGCCGCCCTGGCCTTCGGACTGGGGGGGCGCGACGTGGCCGCCGAACAGTGGCGCAGCTGGATGGAAGACTTCCGCCAGCGGCGCTGATCCCGGTTCCCGGGGCAGCGGGGCACCGGGAACCGGGAACCGGGGCCCAGAGCGGCGCTAGGGCACCAGATCGTCGAGGTCGTGCTGCACACCGTGGCGGCGACACCACGCCACCACGGTGTTCACCAGCAGCATCGTCACGGTCATCGGCCCTACCCCGCCGGGCACCGGGGTGATGGCGCTGGCGATCGGCTCCACCTCCTCAAAGCGCACATCGCCGCAGAGGCGGACCTTCGCAGCGGGGCCGGCCGCCGGATCGGAATCCAGCCTGTGGATGCCCACATCCACCACCACGGCGCCGGGGCTGACGTGCTCGGCGCCGATCATCCGCGGCCGGCCGGCCGCCACCACCAGCACCTCGGCCTGGCGGGTCAGGGCGGCGAGATCGCTGGTGCGGGAATGGGCCACGGTCACGGTGGCGTTGGCCGCCTGCAGCATCAGGGCCATGGGCTGGCCCACCAGGATGCTGCGGCCCACCACCACCGCCCGCTTGCCGGCGAGCTCCACCCCCCCTGCCGCCAGCAGCGCCATCACCCCGGCGGGGGTGCAGCTGCGGGGGCCCGGTTCCCCCTTCAGCAGGCGGCCCAGGTTGAGGGTGTGGAGGCCGTCGGCATCCTTCTCCGGGTCGATGGCGGCCAGCAGCGGGCTCTCGTCGAGCCCGGCCGGCAGCGGCAACTGCAGCAGGATGCCGTCCACGGCCGGATCGCCGTTCAGCCGTTGAATCGTGGCGAGCACCTCCTGAGCAGGGGTATCGGCGGGCAGATGGGCACCGAGGTTGGCGATGCCGATGCGGGAGCAGGCCTTCTCCTTGTTGGCCACATACACCCCACTGGCGGGGTCATCGCCGACCCGCAGCACCGCCAGACCGGGCGGCCGACCGATGGCCGCCTGCCGGCCGCTCACCACGGAGTTGAGCCGGGTTTCAATCGTCCCGGCCAGCGCACGGCCATCGAGGCGGGTGGCCATCGGCGGTGGTTGCAACTGCCTCCAGCTTGCTGCCCCGTGCTGCGGCTAGCGTTTGGGTATGCGACGGCGGCGCCTGCAATCCCTCTGGCGTGGCTGGCTGCGCGCCGAACAGCCGCGCCAGAAGCCCGGGCCATGGCTGCTGAGGGACAGCGCCTCGGTGCTGCTGGTCTGCGTGCTGGTGGCCCTGGTCGCGAGCTGGCCCCTGCTGGTGGAGCCCAACCTGCGGGTGGGGATGGCGGCACCGTTCACGGTGCGGGCCCCGAAGAGCGCCCGGGTGGTCGACAGCTCGGCCCTGGAGCAGCGGCGCCAGCAGATGCTGCCGCGCACCAGCGTGCAGGTGGTGGATGAGCGGGCCAACCAGGTGGTGTTTGCCCGGCTGGAGACCCAGCTCAAGCAACTGGAGCGGCTGGCCAGCGACGACCAGCGCCGCGTCGAGCCGATCCCGCTCACGGCGCCGGAGCGGGCCTGGCTCGAGGCCCAGGACAGCCTGGGGCTGACGCGCTGGCAGCGCGATCTGCGCCAGGCCCTGCTGCGCATGCTCAGCCAGGGGGTGGCACCGGGGCTGGCGGAGGGACAGCTGCTGGCCGCAGCCCAGCTGCAGCTGGAGACGCTGCCACCGCCGGGACGGGAACTGGGGGCCCGGCTGCTGGCCAAGACCCTGCAGGGCCACACCAACCTGCGCAGTGATCCGGCCCTGAGCCAGCGGCGCCTGGAGGCACTGATCAGCCAGCAGGGCATCCCCACCCTGAGCGTCAAGGCGGGGGATCTGATCAGCCGCCAGGGGGAGCCGATCACCCCCCAGGCCCTCGACGTGCTCGATTACTTCGGCCTGGTGAACCGGCGGCCGCGGCCACTGGCCTGGCTGGGGCGCTTCACCGAGGGACTGGCGGTGGCCGGGGTGATGGTGCTGCTGCAGCGGCGCTGGCGCCCCTGCCTCGAACCCCGTCAGGCGCTGCTGGCCCTGGGCACCCTGCTGCTGGTGCAGGGACTGAACCTGTGGCTGGGGCCAGCGGCCAGCCCGATGGTGCTGCTGGTGCCCCCCACCCTGCTGCTGGCCCAGGGGATGGGCGGTGCCTGCGGCCTGGCCTGGCTGGCGGCCGCCACCCTGTTGTGGCCGCTTCCCCTGCACAACAGCCTGCTGCTGCGGTTTCTGGTGGCGGCGGCCACCGCGGCGGTGGCGGCCCTGGCCGCCACGCGGCAGCGCAACCGGGCCGGGCTGCTGCAGTTGGCGGTGCTGCTGCCCAGCGGTGCGGTGCTGCTCCAGTGGCTGCTGCTGCAGGGCAGCGGCCAGCCCGGCCAGATCGACCTGATCGGCGAGGCCCTGCTGCTGGGAGGCCTGCTGATGGCCGGCCTGCTGCTGGCCCCCCTGGTGGAGTCGTTCTTCGGGCTGCTCACCCGGGCCCGGCTGCTGGAGCTCGCCGATCTGGAGCGGCCCCTGTTGCGGCGGCTGTCGAGTGAGGCGCCGGGCACCTTCGAGCACACATTGATGATCGCCGGGCTGGCGGAGGAGGGGGCGCGCAGCATCGGCGCCGACGTGGCCCTGGTGCGCACCGGCGCCCTCTATCACGATGTGGGCAAGCTGCACGGCCCCCAGTGGTTCATCGAAAACCAGGAGGAGGGGGTCAATCCCCACGATCAGCTCAACGATCCCTTCGCCAGCGCCGCGATCCTGCAGGCCCACGTGGATGAGGGGCTGCGGCTGGCACGCCGCTACCGCCTGCCCCGGCCCCTGGCCGACTTCATCCCCGAGCACCAGGGCACCCTGAAGATGGGTTACTTCCTGCACCAGGCGCGGGAGCGGGATCCCTCCGTGGCAGAGCGGCGGTTCCGCTACCGCGGCCCCACGCCCCGCAGCCGTGAGACGGCGATCCTGATGCTGGCCGATGGCTGTGAAGCAGCCCTGCGCTCCCTGCCGCCGGGCACCAGTGAGGCCCGGGCCTGCGAGATGGTGCGCCGGATCGTGGAGGCCCGTCAGGCCGACGGCCAGCTGCAGGCCAGCGGCATCAGCCGGGCGGAGCTCGAACTGCTGGTGCGGGCCTTCGTGCGGGTGTGGAAACGGATGCGTCACCGCCGCATCCCCTATCCGATCCCGGCCCGCAAGGCCTTCAGCGCCTAGGGCCCCACGCCTGCAGCCATGACCCCGCTCAGCTTCCAGCAGCTCCAGGCCCAGCTGAAGCCCGCATGGGGCATGGCCACGGCGCCTGCCGGTCCGCCGGTGGATGTGCTGCTGGTGCCGTCCCTGTCGCTCGACCAGAGCCAGATCGACCTGGTGACCGGCGCCCACCACTACGAGGAACGCCAGCTGTTCGCGCTGATCCGGCTGCGGGATCCGGGCGTGCGGATGCTCTACGCGACCAGCAAGCCGATGGCGGAGCTGGTGGTGGACGCGGTGCTGGAGCTGCTGCCGGGGGTGCCCACCAGCCACGCCCGCCGCCGCCTGCACCTGTTCGACACCGACGACGCCTCCAGCCGGCCTCTGACGGCCAAGCTGCTGGAGCGGCCGGCCCTGCTGGCCCGGATGGCGGAGCTGCTGCGGCCGGGCCGCAGCTTCATCAGCTGTTTTGTGGTGAGTGAGCTGGAGAGGGAGCTCTCCGAGCGGCTGCAGGTGCCCCTGCTGGGCACCGACCCGGCCCTGGGCTTCTGGGGCAGCAAGGCCGGCAGCCGGGAGCTGTTCGCCCGCTGCGGCGTGCCCC
>JBEDAU010000275.1:0-3708 GCA_041177605.1 Cyanobacteriota bacterium
TTTGAGATCGGTGCGGTGTTCTCGGCAGCGGAGCCCCAGGGCAGTGACCGGCAGCTGACGGGCGTGATCTGCGGCGAACGGCGCTCCGAACGCTGGAGCAGCTCCGGCAAACCGCAGCCGCCCGGCTATTTCGATGCCCGGGGGCTGCTGCAGCAGGCCCTGGCCGCCCTGAATCTCGCGGTTGAAGACCGGCCACTGGGCGGACACGCCCTGCTCCATCCCGGACGCGCTGCCGAGCTCGTGCTGGAAGGCCGCCCCCTGGGCTGGTTCGGCCAGCTCCATCCCCAGCAGGCTGCCGATCTGGACCTGCCGGAGCACTGCCACCTGTTCCAGCTGGGGCTGGAGCCGCTGCTGACGGCGGCGACCCGCCGCAACCGCTGGCAGCCGGCGTTCACCCCATTTGCCACCGTGCCGGCCTCGGAGCGGGACCTGGCGGTCGTGGTGCCTGAGTCCACCAGTTGCAGCGCACTCCTGCAGGTGATCCGCAAGGCGGGCAAGCCGCTGCTGGAGCGGGTTGAGCTGATTGACCGCTTCCAGTCCCAGCAGCTCGGGGCGGGGCGATGCAGCCAGGCCTTCCGCCTGCGCTATCGCGACGCTCGCCGCACCCTCACCGAGGAGGAGGTGGAAACCTGCCACAGCAAGGTGCGCCAGGCCCTGGAACGCCATCCCGGCGCTGAACTGCGCAGCTGAACTGCGCAGTTCAGCTGCGCAGCCCTACTGCGTGCCCCGGTTCAGCACCGCCAGTGTCTCCACATGGCTGGTCTGGGGGAAGAAATCGATCGGTTGCACCGACTCCACGCCGTAGCCACCCTGCTCCGTCAGTTGGCGCAGGTCCCGCGCCAGGGTGGCCGGATCGCAGCTGAGATAGAGCAGGGTCGGCGGAGGGCTGGCCAGGATCGCGGCCAGGGTGGCTGGCTCCAGTCCCTTGCGGGGTGGGTCCACGAACAGCACAGCACTGCCCGGCAACAGCGAAGGCAGCACGGCATCCACGTCCACCGCCTCGAAGCGGCAGCGGTCACCGAGGCCGTTGTCGGCGCCGTTGAGCCGTGCCAGCCGCACCGCCACGGGGTTGCGCTCCAGGCCCCGCACCTGCCACCCATCTCGGGCCAGGGGCAGGGAATAGGTGCCGATGCCGCAGTAGGCGTCGATCAGCCGTCCGGCGGGGCGATCGGCGCGCCGGTGTTCCAGGGCCTGGCTGAGCAGGGGCACCACCCGCTCGGCCTGGGCGGTGTTCACCTGGAAGAACGTGTCGGCGGCGATCCGCAGGCGCAGGCCCGCAAACCGCTCCTGCAGCCAGCCTCGTCCGGTCACCGTGTGGGTGCGCTCGCCCATCAGGGTATTGGTGGCGAGCGGTTGCAGGTTGAGACACACCCCCACCAGTTCGGGCCAGCGTTCCATCCAGCGCCTGGCGAGGACCTCGAGACCAGGCAGCTGGTCGTGGCTGCTGATCAGGGTGATCAGCAGTTCACCGGTACCCGCCCCGAGGCGCAGGGCCAGGTGACGCAGTCCCCCTGGGCCAGAGGCGTCCGGGCTGGCCGGCCAGCCGCTCGCGTCGAGATCCCGCTTCAGCGGAGCGATCAGTGCATCGAGGCGCGGGTCGAGCACCGGACATTGGTTCATGTTGACGATCCGATGGCTGCCGCGGCGGTAGTAGCCCGCCCGGAACCTGCCGGCCTCATCCCGCTGCAGGGGGATGACGGCACGGTTCCGGTAACCGAGCGGCGCAGGCGCAGCCAGGATCGGCCGCACCTCGTGCGCGAGCTGGCCGATGCGTTCAAGGGCGTTGGCCACCAGCTGCTGCTTCCACGACGCCTGGGCGCCTGGTTGCCAGTGCTGGAGGCTGCAGCCCCCGCACCGCTCGGCCAGGATGCAGGGAGGTCTGCAGCGCTCACCAGTGGCCTGCACCACGGCCACCAGTTCGGCCAGCCAATGGCGCCTGGCCGCATGGACCAGCCGTACCCGGACCGTCTCACCCGGCAGGGCGCTGGGCACAAAACAGACCTGCCCGGTGGGCAGGCGGGCCACCCCGTCACCGCGGTGGTTCAACCCCGTCACACTGAGCTCCAGCTGGTCGCCCGGGCGCACAGATCCGGAGGCAGGGGCGGACTCCATCCCGGGGACGGCGGCTCATTGGACCCTAGGCGTGCAAAGTGGCGTTACACCTTGCGGGCGGAAGCCGGGGAGTCGGCTCGGGCTCGATAAAGTGGTGAGCGCGTAGGACCGCTGCAATGAGCGTCGTTCGGGATCTGATCCTCCAGGCAGACGACCAGCTGCGCTATCCAACGGGCGGAGAACTTCGCTCGATGGTGGACTTTCTCAGCGCCGGTGCGCAACGTCTCGCGGTGGTGAGGATGCTCACCGACAACGAGAAGAAGATCGTCGACGAGGCGGCCAAGCAGTTGTTCACCCGCAAGCCCGACTACGTGGCACCCGGCGGCAACGCCTACGGCCAGAAGCAGCGGGCCCAGTGCCTGCGCGATTACAGCTGGTATCTCCGTCTGGTGACCTACGGGGTTCTGGCGGGGAGCACCGAGATGATCCAGCAGATCGGCCTGGTCGGAGCACGCGAGATGTACAACAGTCTGGGCGTCCCCATGCCCGGCATGGTGGAGGCGATGCGCACCCTTAAAGACGCGTCGATTGCCCTGCTCAGCACCAACGAGGCTGCGCTGGCTGGTCCCTATTTCGACTTCCTGATCCAGGGGATGCAGACTCCAACCTGATCGAGCCAACCGGTCCTGCAGCCAGCCAGACCCGGTCGCATGCATCGCGACCGGGTCTTATTTAAGACTCTTGATGAGTCCGAGTCAGGATTCACGCGACGAGTAGGCCTGGCCTGCATCGCCGCAATGGAGGGCCGGCTCACGCTCCTGACCTGAGGGCGACATGGCTGGCCCGTTCAGAATCGTGCGCCCCTCGTGAGCCCGTCGGCAGATCGGAGGGACAAACCAATGTGTGCTTGTCTTGCTCTAGACTGACTACGGGACTGTTAATGGGTCTTGAGTGGGATTCCTGAGCCTGGTGATCGCCGCCGCCCCCCCAGTTGGCTCGAGGGGCTGCAGGGGGGTGAAAAAACATCCGTTCTCAGCCATCGCAGTCTTGACTCTCAAAGGGTCCACAACCAGGACGCGAACAGGACGAACGGAGCGAATCGGCCAGCAAATCCACCAGGGGGGGGCTGGGCAGGTTCTGCTAGTCGCGTACCTGTGTCTACTGCAGATGCGCAGGATCCAGAAGCCTTTGCTAGCCCTGCCTTACAGGCCAAAAAGGGAACCTGGACATGGACAGCTCGGCTCCATGGACAGCCCTGCGCCATGGACATCGGAAATCGGGCGGATTCAGCCACGCCGCCGTCCCATGGGGCAAGACCATCACGTCACGAGGTCCAGATCCTCAAACTATCGACTTCCCGGTGGCCGCACATAAGACACCGGGTGCGACCCTTGGTGGGTCCAGCCTGGGACATAAGAGAAGGTGTGGCGCTCAGTGGCCCGGGCGCATGGGAACGCGGCCGGCTGTCGCCTCGCCACACCAGCCGGGGCCAGGCATCACGGAATCGGCTCATGAGTCCCAGAGCAGGTCATCGACAAGACCAGGCCTGGGTCTCAGCTGGGACTTCCGACTTTCAATTCTGGCAAAGGGCGACGCGCCGAAACGGCCGCAGGGCCGCCGCAGGGCCGCCGGCTCCGCCATGTCTCGCGATGTCGG
>JBEDAU010000276.1:0-5210 GCA_041177605.1 Cyanobacteriota bacterium
GCAGCTGCTCCGAGAGGGTCACACCTATCTCGATGGCGACGGCGACGGCGAGGCCTGTGAGTCGCTGCGTTGAGGCAACTGGAGCCCGCCCTGGTCGTGGGCGAGCAGCCAATCCGGATCCCGCCAAGCCGGCAGGCTGGGGCAACCGGAATCCAGCTCCGGCCCCTCTTCACCTCTGGCCTGTCGATGTCTGTCGTTCTGCTGCCGCTCCAGCACCTGCTGTTGATGAGCCTCGCCCTGTTCCATCTGGTAGGGCCGGTGCCGCCGGAGCTGGGCGTACACGCCCGGGGCCTGGCCGCCTGCCCCTCGCCGGCTCACTGCGCCCGGGCCGACTGGGCCGTGGCCGATCCACAGGCCGCCCTGGCGGCGCTGCTGCCGGTGGTGGAGGCCATGCCGCGCACCGTGGTGGTGGCTGCGGACGCTGGGTACGTGCATGCCACGGCCAGCAGCGCCCTGTTTGGCTTTGTCGATGATCTGGAGCTCTATGCCGACCCCCGGGCCGGGGTGCTGCAGGCCCGCTCGGTCTCCCGCCTGGGTGATTCGGACCTGGGGGTGAATGGCCGCCGCATCGACGCCCTGCGGCAGGCCCTGGTGGATCAGGCCTGACGCTGGCCTAACGCTCGCCGGCAACCGGCTGGGTTGGCTGTCTTTCGCACGAAAAGTGGCGTCTGTGGCCCCTGCCCCATCGAGGCTGCAGCCAGCAACGGACCTGCTCCAGTGGCGACTCCGAACAGCAGCGCGGCCCGCTCCACCCCCAGGCGGGTGGCCCACAGCTACGCCCCTCCCACCCCCCTGCAGGACCTGCACATCCTCGATGTGCTCGAGCTCGCTGGATCCCAGTACCGGGCCGGGGCCGCGCTGGCGATGCACCAGAGCACGGTGTGCCGCAGCCTGCAGCTGATGCGCAGCCAGTTCCGGCTGGTGCCAACCCAGGCCAGGGGGGTGTGCCGCTACGGCCAAAACGCTTGCCTGCAGCACCTGCGGCTGGCCTACCGCGAACATCGGCTGATGGAGGGCCTGCTGCGCATCGCCAGCGACGGCCTGCACCAGCCGCTGCTGGATCGGATGGGCTGCGTGCAGCGGGTGCCACCCCTGTTTCGCAGCGGCGACCACTGGGCCGGGCTGGTGGGCGACGGCCTGCTCGACGCCGCGCTGGTGAGCTCGTTCTGCCTGGAGCAGGAGCTGCCGCCAGGCCAGGAGCCCCAGTGGCCGGGGCTGCGGGTGATGCCGCTGGGCCAGCTGCGGCTGCAGCTGGTGGCCCCCAGCTCCAAGCCGGATGCCCGGCGGGTGCTGCTGCCCCGCAAGGCGGCCACAGCGTTGCTGCACCAGGCCCTGGCGCGCCAGGGCTATGGGCTGGAGCAGCAGCCACTGGCCTGCCAGGACCCGGGCGCCTGGATCAAGCGGGCCCGCGATCGCGGCCTGGCGCTGCCGCTCTGCGGCGCCCTGCTCCCTCCGGAGTGGCTGGCCCAGCACCGGATGGGGCCGCTGGCCACCCAGCCCGCGTTGATCGAGCAGCTGTGGCTGCTGCTGCCTGAGGGGATGGAGTGCACCCGCACGGCTCGCCAGTGCCTCAGGTGGCTGCGGGGGCAGATCGGCCAACTCCGGGCCAGGCAGGACCCGCCCTCGCCCCGCTGCTGAGCTCCGTGGCCAACCAGGCTGGATTCCGGGCTCCTTCCGGGCTCCAGCCCCCGCCATCCCCCTGGGCAGGGGTGGGACAGTGACCTCCAGCAAGCCTCCGGATTGCGATGCGGTTGATCCACACCGCCGACTGGCAGATCGGCAAGCCCTACGGCACCGTGGCCGACGAGCAGAAGCGCTTCCGCCTGCAGCAGGAGCGCCTCGCCGCCATCGGCCGCATCCGTGACGTGGTGCGGTCGCAGGCCGTCCAGCTGGTGCTGGTGGCTGGGGATCTGTTCGATTCACCGACCCCGGCCACCACGGCGGTGCTGGAGGTGCTCGAGCTGATCGGCGCCATGGAGGTGCCGGTGCTGGTGATCCCCGGCAACCACGACCACGGTGCACCGGGCACGGTCTGGCACCGCGACGACTTCCAGCGCCATCAGGGCCATCTCGCCCCCAACCTGCGGCTGCTGCTTGAGCGCCAGCCCCTGCTGCTCGATGGGGCCGTGGTGCTGCCCTGCCCGCTGCTGCGCAACCAGGACAGCAGCGATCCCACCCAGTGGCTGCGCGACCTCGACTGGCGCAGCCTGCCGGCGGACCGGCCGCGCATCGTGCTCGCCCACGGCGGCGTGCATGGCTTCGGGGGGCGGGACTACGCGGGCGATGAGGAGGCCCAGGCCGGCGCCAACAACCGGATCGACCTGGCCGCCCTGCCCCCAGACCAGATCGACTACATCGCCCTGGGCGACTGGCACAACCTCAAGCAGGTGTCAGACCAGGCCTGGTACCCCGGCACGCCGGAGCCCGATCGCTTCGATCAGGGCGACGACAACCAGCGGGGCCAGGTGCTGCTGGTGGAGCTGCAGCGGGGCGCCGTGCCCGAGGTGAGCCCGCTGCCCACCGGCCGCATCCGCTGGCACAACCTCCGCTTCCGCTTCAGTGGCGATGGCGACCTGGATCGCTTCGCGCGGCAGCTCGAGCAGCTCACCGGCGGCCGGGTCGCCCGCGACCTGCTGCGGCTGGAGGTGGGCGGCAGCCTCAGCCTCGCCGGCCACCGCCGCTACCAACAGCTGCTCGATGACCTGCAGAACCGGCTGCTGCGGCTGCGCATCAAGGGCGAGTGCCAGCAGGCCCCCGAGGCCGCCGAGCTCGAGCAGCTCACCGCCCGTGCCGCCGATCCGCTGATCGCCCAGGTGGCCCAGCAGCTTCACCACCGCCTCAGCCGCCAGAGCGATCCCGAGTCCGACGAGGCCGGCCGCCTCCGCACCGCCCTCTGTGAGCTCTTCCACTTCGCCACTGACCGCTGAACCGCCATGCGTCTGCTCAGTTGCCAACTCCAGAACGTGCGCCTCCATGGCGACCTGGACCTGTCCTTCTCGCCCCGGCTCACCCTGATCGGCGGGCCCAACGAATCCGGCAAGAGCACCCTGGTGGAAGCCCTGCACCGGGCCCTGTTCCTCAAGGCCACCGCCACCGGCGCACCGGTGGAGGCCCTGCAGTCGCGCCTGCACCTGGGCCAGCCGGTGGTGCAGCTGGCCTTTGAGGCCAAAGGCGACAGCTGGACCTTGCGCAAGCGCTTCAGTGGCAGCTCCGGCCAGGTGAGCCTCCAGGCCGAGAGCAGCGGCCGCCAGCTCACCGGCCCGGTGGCCGAGGAGCTGCTGGCCGAGCTGCTGGGGGTGGGCGAAATCGTGGGCAGCAGGCAGGCAGGCACCGTGCTGCCCAGTCGCTGGGCCCATCTCTGGGTGCGCCAGGGCGCTTCCGGCGACGACCTGCTGGCAGCCGGCAAGGGCAGCTACGACTTCGATCGGCTGCGCCTGCAGCTGGAGCGCAGCGGTGGCGCGGCCGTGCAGCAGTCGGCCCACGACCAGCGGGTGGAGCAGCGCATCGCTGAGGCCGTGGCGGAAAACTTCACCAGCCGCGGCATCCGCAGGCACTCACCGCTGTACCAGCGTGAGGCGGCGCTGCGGGCCGCTGAATCCCAGCTGGCCGACGCCCTCGCATGCCTGGCCGACTACGAGAGCGCCAGTGAGGAGCTGGCGGCGATCAGCGAGCAGCTCAAGCAGCTGCAGCAACGGGAGCTGCCGGCCCTGCAGCAGCGCCAGCAGCGGCTGCTGGCGGGTGCCGAGGCGGCAGCTCGCCTCGATGCCGCCATCCAGCTGGCCCAGCAGACCCTGGAGCCGATCCGTCTGCGCCACGACGCGGCGCAGCAGCGGTTCCAGCAGTGCCAGGCCCTCAGCGCCGAGATCCAGCAGCGCAGGCAGCGCCTGGCCCAGCTGCAGACCAGTGCCGCAGGGGCCCAGAACCGGGAGGCGGAGCTGGAGGCCGCCCTGCAGCAGCGTCGCCACAACCTGGAGGCCCTCACCCGGCAGCGCCACGCCCTGGAGCAACGGCAGCAGCTGCTGCAGCGGCTGGTGGAGCGCACCAGCACGGCCGACTCCCTCCAGCGCCTGGGCCGTGAGCTCGAGTCACTGCGCCAGGCGGCCAGCCAGCGGCAGGCCCTGACGCAGCAGCTGGCGGCACTGCCCACCCTCAGCAAGCCCGAGCTGCAGCAGCTGCGCCAGCTGGAGCAACAGCTCCGCGACGCCCGCACCCGTCAGCAGGCCATCGCCGCCGGCGTCACCCTGCTGCGGGCCGACCAGCCGGTGCAGCTCGATGGCCAGCCTTTGCAGGTGGGCGACGCGCGGCGGCTCAGCTCCGTGGTCCAGCTGCAGGTGGGCGACGGCGTGCTGCTGGAGCTCGCCCCGGGTGGCAGCCAGGCCCTCGAGGACCTCGAGCGCACACTGCACAGCACCGGCGAACAGCTGGGGGCACGCCTGGCGGCCTGTGGAGCGGCCAGCGTGGAGGCGGCAGCCGAGCTGCTGGAGCAGCGCACGGCCCTGGAGCAGCAGCTGGCCGCCCTCAGCAGCGGCACAGCGGCTGAACTGGCACCGCTGGAGCGCCAGCAGGACGGCCTGCTGCAGCGCCTCAGCGACCTCGATGCCGAGCTGCAGGAACTGGCGGCCGCACGCCAGGCGCTGGAGCAGGAGCAACCGCTCCCACAGCCCCTGGCCGACCTGCAGGCCCTGCAGCAGCAGATCGCCCGCACCGGCAAACACACCGGCACGGCGGTGCAGGCCGCCGAGCGGGACCTGGAGGCAGCCCGCTCGGCGCTGCAGCAGTTCCAGCAGCAACGGCTCAGCGAGGCCAGCCAGCTGGAGGTGGTGCGCGCGGAACTGGCCGACCGCGGCCAGCGGCTGGCGCAACTGGTCCAGGAGCACGGCGATCGCGAAGGGCAGGCGGCGCAGCTGGCTGCCCTGGCACAGCAACGGCAGCAGGCCGAGGCCCAGCTCACCGGGCTGCAGGCCGAACGCGCCGCCGCCGCCAGCCAGGACGCCGAACGGGAGCAGCAGCGCCTGCAGGAGCAGATCGAGGCGCTCAACCGCCGCCAGGAGGAGCTGCTGGATCAGCGCGGCGCCGCCAAGCAGCGCTGCGACAGCATCAGCAGCCTCGATCCCTATGCGGCGGTGGAGCAGGCGCGGCTGCAGCTGGAGCTCGCCCAGGCCGACCACCGCCAGCTGCAGCGCCTCACCGAGGCCCATCAGCTGCTGCAG
>JBEDAU010000277.1:0-7168 GCA_041177605.1 Cyanobacteriota bacterium
CGACGGCCTGCTGCACCGCCCCGATCTGCGGGCCGGGGAGGAGTGCCTGCAGCTGCTGCTGCAACTGGCCGGCCGCGCCGGGCGGGGCGATCGCCCCGGCGAGGTGCTGGTGCAGACCTACTGCCCCGACCATCCGGTGATCCGCCACCTGGTGGACGGGCGCTACGAGCAGTTCCTGGAGGAGGAGCTGGCCCTGCGGCGCAGCGGGGCTCTGGTGCCCTTCAGCCGCGCCTGCCTCCTGCGGCTGAGTGGGCCTTCGGCCAGTGGCACCGCCACCGCCGCCAGTGCCCTGGCCGAGCGCATCCGCGCTCCGCTGGAGGCCTCCGGCTGGCAGCTGATCGGCCCGGCGCCGGCGCCAGTGGCGCGGGTGGCCGGCAAGAGCCGCTGGCAGCTGCTGCTGCACGGCCCCGCCGCCAGTCGGCTGGAGCTGCCGGCGGAGGCCGAGTTGCGCCGGGGCCTGCCGCGGGACGTGGGCCTGGCGATCGACCCCGACCCCCTGAACCTCTAGCGCCATCTCTGGCGCTGACTGGGGCGCCCTGAACCCGCCGCCCCTTCAGGCCGGCAGCTCCGGCAGGCCGAAGCCGAGGCTGCGCCGCAGCCGGGCCAGCAGCGAGACCAGCAGCAGGGCCAGGGCGATCGACACGCCCCCCAGCCCGAGCCCGCTCCAGCGCCAGCAGCGGAGCTCCAGCCGGTTGATGGCGGCTGGCCGCAGGGGCCAGTGGAGCCGCTGGGCCCTGGCGGGGCCCACGGCCGTGGCGGCCTCCGGCTCGGCGCGGCGCAGGGAGCCCGGCCGCACCGGCTGCAGGTCGAGGGCCAGCTCGAGGCCCGGCAGCTGCTCGATGCCGCGCAGATCCAGCTCCAGGTCCAGTTGCTGGCGCACGCCCACCAGCCAGTTGCGCTCCCGCAGCTGCAGCTGGGGGGGCGGCAGGGTCAGGCCCGCCAGCCGGGCCGCCGCTTCGAGGTTGCCGGCCAGCAGGTCCAGCGCCCCCGCCGCGGGCAGCACCGGGCTCTGCCAGGCCGAGTCCGGCCCCTCCCCATCGGGGCGCAGGCCTGAGCGACGCAGCTCGGCGGCGAACTGCTGCTGCCAGGGCGTGGGCCGTGCGCCCCGGGCATGCTGTTCAAAGCCCACCTGCAGCCGGCCGGGCCCATGGAACTGCAGCTCGGCGCGCACCTGCACGCAGCCGCCCAGCAGGAAGGCCAGGGCCGCCAGCACCGCCAGCACCACCAGGGCGAATCCCACCGGGGCCCGGGTGGGCCCCACCGGCGGCGGCGGCGGTTCCTCCGCGGCCGGCCTGCTCCGGCGGCGACCCATGGCCTTGACCCGGCCCTCCAGGGGCGGGGCCTCCCCCAGCGGCGGCAGGGTGAGCGACCACTCCCGGGGCCGCCGCAGCTCCGGCGCCTCCAGCACTGCCAGCAGGTCACGGGCCTGGGCCCGCACAACGGCGTCGCCGCAGCCGCGGATGCGCTGGCAGCAGGCGATCGCCTGCTGGGTCTGGCCCTGGCCCATCCAGGCGGTGGCCAGCAACAGCTGCAGCTGGGCACCCTCTGGCGTTCGGGCAGGGAAGCGCTCCACAAGGGGTTCCAGCGTGCGCAGCACCCGGCCGTACTCGCCGTGATCGAGGGCCCGACGGGCGGCCGCCAGGGGGGCCGCGGCGCCGGCATCACCGGCTGTGCCCCCTGGATCAGCCGGGGTCACAGGGGGCAACGGGTCCGGGGCCGCGGGATCGGGGGCCATGGGGCGATCGCTCGGCTCACGCCTGCGGGGACCGGTCCAGCAGCCGGTCGCTGCCCACCACCATGGTGCCGATCCCGGCGTCGGAGAACACCTCCAGCAGCAGGGCATGGGGCACCCGGCCATCGATGATGTGAGCCGCGGCGACGCCCTGGGCCAAAGCGCGGATGCAGCACTCGGTCTTGGGGGTCATGCCGCCTTCGACCACCCCGGCGGCGATCAGCTCGCGGGCCCCGGCGAGGCTCAGCTGCCGCACCAGGCTGGCGGGGTCGTGGCGGTCGCGCAGGATGCCCGGCGTATCGGTGAGCAGGATCAGCTTCTCGGCCTGCAGCGAGGCGGCCAGCTCGCCCGCCACCGTGTCGGCGTTGATGTTGTGGGCCTGGCCCTCCCCGTCGGCCGCCACGCTGGAGATCACCGGGATATAGCCGGCGTCGAGCAGGGGAAACAGCACCGAGGGATCCACGGCGGCCACCTCGCCCACCAGGCCGTTGCAGCCCTCGCCGTAGGTGCGGGCCGTCACCAGGCTGCCGTCGCTGCCGCAGAGCCCCACGGCCCGGCCGCCCACCTTGTTGAGGCCGTTGACGATGTGCTTGTTCACCCGCCCCACCAGCACCATCTCCACCACGTCCATGGTTTCGGGGGTGGTGACCCGCAGGCCGCCGCGAAATTCCGGCTGGATCTGCAGCCGGCCCAGCCAGTCGTTGATCTCCGGGCCGCCCCCATGCACCACCACTGGCTGCACGCCAACCGAGGCGAGCAGCACCAGATCGCGATACACCGCATCCCGCAGGGTTGCCTCCGCCATCGCCGCCCCGCCGTACTTGACCACCACCCGTCGCCCCGCGAAGCGCTGGATGTAAGGCAGGGCCTCACTGAGAACCGACACCCGCAGGGTGTCCTGGTGGCTGATCGTGGGATCGGGGCTCAAGGCTGGTCGAAACGGGGGGCGGGTTGGGGCCATCCTGGAGGCGGACGCCGGGGCGGGCCTCAGCTCTCCCCAGCTTGGGGCAGCAGGCGCAGCACCAGTTCGCCGCCGGCCTGGGGCTCCAGCTCGGCCCGCAGTCCGCTGCCGAAGAAGCGACCCAGGCGCTCCTGCTGGGCGAGCCAGCGCTCCTGGGGAACCCCGGCGGTCAGGAAGCGCAGACTCAGCCCGTAGCGGCCGTCGCAGTCGAGCTCCTCGACGCTGAGCAGCTGAGGAGGCTTGTCCTCGTCCCAGAGCTTGAGCACTTCCAGAGAGCTCTCGAGATGGGCCTTCTGGCCGTAGCGCCAGCGCACCACATCGGCCACCAGTTTCCGCAGGGGTTCGCTCTCCGGCTGCTCCCGCAGGGCCTTCAGCTGGGCCGCTGGCGTCAGCCGCTGGGCCGGCGCCAGTTCCGACGACTTGAGGGCCAGGCCGCCCAGCAGGATCGGGATCCCGTAGAAGATCGTGGGCAGGCTGAGGTTGGCGTTGCCGGTGGCGTAGGCGATCGCCCCCACCACGGTGAGCACCCCGCCCGCCACGGTGACGAGGCTGCCGGGGGAAAACAGTGCTTGCATGGCGCCATCTTCCTGTATCCGCTGCCCCTGCAGCCCACGGCGCCGATGGAGCCCACCCCCCCGCGTTCCGATCGCCGCGCCGCCCAGCCGGGCGAGGCGGAGTATCCGGACATCCCGGCCCTGATCGCCCGCCTGCGCGAGGACCAGCTCTGGCTGCTGCGCCAGCTGGATGCAGGCCGCTGGCCGGAATGGCGCCTCGATCTGGCCGCCCTTGAGCGGGAGCTGGATCAGCTGCTCAACCAGCTGGATCCATCCCAGGGCTGAGCGGCGCGATGGCGGCTCAGAACGGGATCTCGTCCTCGTCGGGCAGGTCGGGCACCAGGGGCGAGGCGTTCCAGGTGGGCGGCTGGGCGGCTGGGGCAGCTGCAGGGGCGGCTGGAGCGGCGGCTGCCGCGGCCGGGCGCGGCGCGGGCCTGTTGCCAGGGGTGGCCGCCGGTGCGGCGACCCCCAGGGGCGGTGGCGGCGCACCGGCTGCGCCGAGGGGATGGAGCCGGGCCAGGGTGAATTCAGCCCGCTTCTCCTTGACCCCGTCGGGCCGGGCCTGGGTCACCATCCGCAGCCGGCCCTCGATCACCAGCCGGGCGCCGGGCTGCACCCGGTTCTGCAGGTCCTGGGCGAGGTTGCCCCAGCCCACCACCTTGAGCTGACCCGGTGGGTCATCGGGCCGCAGGCCGTCGACCTGCACGGTCATCTCCGCCACCGGCGTCTGGTTGTCCTGGGTGTAGCGAAGCTGGGGTGCCTCCAGCACCGCCACCTCGAGCAGACAGTGGTTCACACCTCGCAGGCCAGGGAAGGCGTCCATCCTGATGCACGGGCCTGAGATGCACCAGCCCGCCAGCGGCCCAGGCCTCGGCCCGGGGGCCGGCTGGCTCTGGCTGCTGGCCGGCACCGGCGATGGCCCGCCGCTGGCGGCGGCCCTGCTGCAGCAGGGCTGGAGCCTGCAGGTGAGCGTGGTGAGCGAGGCGGCGGCCCGCGCCTATCGCCCCCATCCACGCCTGCGGCTGGCCACCGGCCCGCTGGCCGGCCCTGCCGCCATTGCCGCCGAACTCCAGCGCCGGGCCTACGCGGCGGTGGTCGACGCCACCCACCCCTTCGCCGTGCGGATTTCGGCCGACCTGGCTGCGGCCTGCCGCAGCCGGGGCCAGCACCTGCTGCGCCTGCACCGGGAGGTGCCCGCCGGCCCCGGCGTCACCCTGCTGGCCGGCCTGGAGGAACTGGGCCAGCGGCCGTTGGTCGGCCAGCGGTTGCTGCTGGCCATCGGCATGCGCCAGCTCGGGGCGGCGGTGGCGCTCAGTCCCGGTGCGCTGCACCATGCCCGGCTGCTGCCCACGGCCGCGTCGCTGCAGGCGGCCCAGGCCGCGGGCCTGCCCGCCGAGCGGGTGGCCTGCGTGCGCCCCAGCCGCAGCGGCTGGATCGAGGCGGCCCTGCTGCGCCACTGGGACATCACCACCGTGCTGGCGCGCCAGGGGGGCGGTGCCAGCGAGGCGGTGTGGCAGCGGCTGTGCCGGGAGCGGGGCCTGTCGCTGCTGCTGATCCAGCGCCCGGCCGCCGTGGCCCTGCCGCTGGATCAGCTCCTGCAGCAGCTGGCAGCCTTGGCCCGGAACCCCCAGCTGCCATGGCCGCCTTGACCCCAGACGCCTTGACCCCACAGGCCTTGACCCCACAGGCCTTGACCCCAGACGCCCGGGCCGGGGATCAGCCGCTGCTCGCCCTCACCACCGAGGCCGACCAGGCCGGGGCCGAAGCCCTGGCCCGCCTGGTGCTGGAGGCCCGCCTGGCGGCCTGTGTGGCCCTGCGGCCGGTGCGGTCGCTCTACCACTGGCAGGGGGCGATCGCGAGCGCCGAGGAGGTGCAGCTGCTGTTCAAGACCAGTGCCAGTCGGCTCGACGCGCTGGAGGGGCTGGTGCTCCGGCACCACAGCTACAGCTGCCCCCAGTGGCTCTCCTGGCCGGCCAGCGCCAGCGAGGGCTATGGCAGCTGGCTGGGCGCTGAACTGGCACCCGCCGCCGGCTGAGCCGCCTGCTGAGCCCTCAGCCCAGGTGGCTGGCGGCCAGGGCCCGCAGGTCGGCCTGGGGCCGGGGCCCCAGCTGGGTCACCACCTGGCCGGCGCAGAGGGAACCCAGGCGCCCGCAGGTCTCGATGTCGCGGCCCTGGGTGTAGGCGTGCAGGAAGCCGGCGGCGTACAGATCACCGGCGCCGGTGGTGTCGACCAGGGGGCCGAGCTGGAAGGGCTCCACCCGATGGCTGCCGTCGCCGTTGAGCACCAGCGATCCCTGTTCGCTGCGGGTGAGGGCGGCGATGCGGCAGCGGCCCCGCACCTGCTCGGCGGCCTCCTCGAAGCTGTTGGCCCTGTAGAGGGCGGTGATCTCCATCTCGTTGGCGAACAGGATGTCGACGTGGCCGTCAACCAGCTCCTGGAAGCTGTCGCGGTGGCGCTCCACGCAGAAGGCATCGGAGAGGCTCAGGGCCACCTCGCCGCCGTGGGCGCGGGCCACCTCGGCGGCGGCGATGAAGGCGGCCTTGGCCTCGTCGCTGTCCCAGAGGTACCCCTCCAGGTAGAGCACCTTGGCCTGGGCCACCAGCTCCAGATCCAGGTCGGCCGGATCCAGGCCCACCGAGGCACCCAGGTAGGTGCACATGGTGCGCTGGGCATCCGGGGTCACCAGGATCAGGCAGCGGGCGGTGCTGGGGCCGCTGCTGGCCGCCGGCGTGTCGAAGCGGGCCCCCACCGCGCGGATGTCGTGGGCAAAGATCGCGCCGAGCTGGTCGTCGCGCACCCGGCCGATGAAGCCGGCGCGGCCGCCCAGCTGGGCGATGCCGGCCAGGGTGTTGGCGGCCGAGCCCCCGGAGGTCTCCAGGCCCGGGCCCACGCTGGCGTAGAGCCGCTCGGCCTGCTGTTCGTTGACCAGGGCCATGGTGCCCTTGGTGAGGCCGTGGTCATCGAGGAAGCGGTCGTCGGCGTGCACGAGCACATCGACGATGGCGTTGCCGATGCCGACAACGTCGTGGGTCTTGGCGGTCATGGGGCGGCCGGCGGTGGGAGGGCTCAGACGCTCAGCAGCGCCCGCTTGGGGCCGTGGATGGGGTCTTCCACCACGATCGTCTGGTCGCGGTCGGCGCCCAGCGACACGATGGCGATCGGCACCTCCATCAGCTCGGCCAGGAACCGCAGGTAGCTCATGGCCGTCTCGGGCAGGTCTTCGAGGCGGCGGCAGTCCGCCGTGGAGGTCTGCCAGCCGGGCAGCGTCTCGAAGATCGGCTTGCAGCGGGCGAAGTCCTCCGCGGAGCTGGGGAAGTGCTCGATGCGCTGGCCGTCGAGCTCGTAGGCCACGCACACCTGGATCGCGTCGAGCTCATCGAGCACGTCGAGCTTGGTGATCGCCAGGCAGTCGAGGCCGTTGACCTCCACGGCGTAGCGGCCGATCACCCCGTCGAACCAGCCGCAGCGGCGGCGTCGGCCGGTGGTGGTGCCGAATTCATGGCCCCGGTCGCAGAGGTGGTCGTTGAGGCTGCCGTCGAGCTCGGTGGGGAACGGCCCCTCGCCCACCCGGGTGGTGTAGGCCTTGGCCACGCCGATCACCCGGTCGATCAGGGTGGGGCCCACCCCGGCGCCGATGCAGGCGCCGCCGCTCACCGGATTGGAGGAGGTGACGTAGGGGTAGGTGCCGTGGTCGAGGTCGAGCAGGGTGCCCTGGGCACCCTCGAACAGGATGTTCTTGCGGGCGCGGGCCGCCTCGTGGATGGTGCGGGTGCAGTCGACCACGTGGGGCGCCAGGCGCCGGCCGTAGTCGGCGTATTCGGCGATGACCTCCTCAGGATCGAGGGGATCGAGGTCATAGACCCGCTGCAGCAGGTCGTTCTTCTCGGCGAGGGGACCCTGCAGACGGTCGCGCAGACGGT
>JBEDAU010000278.1:0-3411 GCA_041177605.1 Cyanobacteriota bacterium
GGCGGGGACGTTCCGCCGGTCTCCAGGTGCGGCTCAGCGCCATGAGGCTGGCCACCAGGGCGCCGTCGAGCTGGCGCTCGGCCGTGGCGGTGCGCACCAGCGCCACCAGGCTCTGGCCCCAGAGCGCATCGGTGACAGGCACCAGCAACAAAGCCGTGATCGGCAGGGCCGACGCGCTGGCCGCCGCCAGCAGCCGCTGCTCCAGCACCTCCGGGAACACGGTCTCGCCGCCGCTGTGGATGGCGCCATCGAGGCGGCCCAGCACCCGCAGGCCGCCGGGCTCCAGCACGCCGGCATCGCCGCTGCGCCACCAGCCCCCAGCGGCCCCTCCGGCCAGCGCCGCCACCGGCAGGGGGCACCACACCCCCTGCTCCAGCCAGCCGGGGCTCAGCCGCGCCGTGCGCACGGCGATGGCACCGCTGTCGGGGACGATGCCCAGCTCCACATCGGCCAGGGGGGAGCCGCATCCCCCCACCCCCTGCAGAAAGAGCGACGGCGGCAGGGCACTCACCATCGCCGCCGTTTCGGTGGCGCCGTAGCAGGGAGCCAGCCGCAGCCGCGCGGCGCGGGCCCGATCGGCCAGCGTGGGCGGCAGCGGAGCCCCGCCCACCCAGATCACCGCCAGCCGCCGCAACCAGGCCAGGCCCGCCGGCACCGCCATCAACCGCTGCAACTGGGTGGGCACCAGCGACAGCAATGCCGGCCGATCGCCGGGCAACGGCACCGCGGCCGCCAGGGCCGCCGGATCGCGCATCAGCGCGGCAGGAACGGCCTGGTGGCCGCAGCCCCAGCGGCGCGCCCGCACCAGCGGCATCAGCCCACTCACGTGGTGGGGCGGCAACGGATTGAGATGCAGGCAGGTGGAGGGATCGAGCTGCTGCTGCTGCAGCCAGAGGGCGGTGGCGTCGGCCGAGGCCTGCAGATGGGCCAGGGGCTGCAGACACCAGCGCCGCCGGCCGCTGCTGCCGCCACTGCCCACCACCACCCCAGGCCCCCACTGTCGCTGCAGACGGTCCAGCACGCCAGCGCCGGCACCCAGGGCAACCGCCAGCTCAGCGGCGCCGGCGGGATCGGCCAGGGGCACGATCCGGCCGGCGGCCCAGGCCGGCTCGAGCTGGTCCAACCGCACGCTCAGCACGGGTCGGCCTCCCCAGGCGCGCCATCCAGGCCGCCGGCCGCCTCCCACACAGCCAGGGGATCACCGCTGGCCAGCCCCCCCTCGGGCTGCCAGCCCGGAGCCAGTCCGGGCGCCGCCGGCGTGGGGCCTTCGGCCTGCAGGGCAGCCAGGTGCGCCAGCCAGCGCCGGCCGATGCCGGTTTCAAAGGCCGTGCTCAGCATCCAGCGCGGCCGGCCGGCCGTGAGCGCCGCCAGCAGAGGACGGGGATCCCCCTCCTGGCTGGGGCGCCGCACCTGCCACCCCAACCAGGTGTGCACCAGGGCGGGATCCGCCTGCAGCGATTCATCCAGGGCCACGGGAACCGTCGCGGCCAGCGCCGCCAGGCCCGGGCCATCGCTGGGGGGCAGCGGCTGCTCCAGCCAGTCGAGGCGGGGCTCGGCCGCCAGCCGCTCGGCCCAGCGCCAGGCAGTGGGACGGTCCCAGCCCCCATTGGCATCCAGCCGCAGCCGGGCATCGGCCGGCAGCAGCTCCAGCAGCTGCTCCAGCACGGCCCGTTCCTCGGCATCGGGATACACCGCCACCTTCCACTTCCAGGTTGAGCCCGGAGGCCCAGTGAGGGCCTGGCCAGACGCCTCCCGGCGCTGCAGCACCGCCAGGGCCGCCTCGCCGGCCGGCAGCAGGGCGGCAGGCGCAGGCGCCGGACGCCACCGCCCCTGGGGCAGGCCATCCAGCTCGGCCAGGGCACAACCCAGCCCGAAGGCCAGGGGCCCGGCCAGCCCCCCAGCCGCCAGTGCAGCCTCCAGGGCCGAGCGTCGGCAGGCGCTCCCCAGCCCGGCCAGCGCCGCGGCCGTGGGCTGCAGCAGTGGCAGCGCCCCGTCGAGGGGCGCCGCCTCGCCCCAACCCACGGCGCCATCGGCGGCCTCAAGCCGCAGCAGCCAGCCCCGCTTGGCACCGATCACCCCCCGGGCCGTCAGCAGCGGCTGGGGCAGGGCCAGCTGGAAGGGGCGCCACTGCAGCTGCAGGATCGGGTCGGAAGCGGCCATGGCATCCGGGCTCAGCCCCACCAGCGGCCGAGCGCCAGACCCGCCGCCAGGCCCAGGCCATTGAGGACCTGGAAGCGCAGGGCCAGAAACTTGCTGCCGCTGATCCGCTCCGGTTCCCGGTGGTGACGCCGCAGCAGGGCGATCAGCTGGCGGGCCGGCGGCAGGCCGGCGGCGCTGAGCAGGGCCGGCAGCGGCCACGGGCCCGCCAGCACCGGCGCCCACTCCAGCGCCAGGGTGGCGGCCACGAACCAGGGCACCAGCGCCGCCGCTGTGCCGGTGCCCAGCCACACCACCGGCGAGCGCTTGCCATGGGCGGCGTCGTCGTCCACCTGGTGGAAGTGGGAGCAGAACAACACCAGGGTGGTGGCCAGGGCCGGGCCACTGCCCAGCTCCAGGGCCTGGCGCCAGGGAATCGCTGCCGGGCCCGGCGGGGCCAGGGCGAGCAGGCCAGCGGCCGTGGCCAGCGGCCCGAAGGCCAGCCAGCAGAGGGGTTCCCCCAGCCCCCGGTAACCCAGGCGAACGGGCGGGCCCTGGTACAGATAGCCGAGGCCACAGCAACCCAGCACCAGCAGCAGCACCTGGGCGCTGCTGCGCCAGGCCACCAGCGCCATCAGGGCCAGGCCCGCCACCAGGGCGCCGTTGGCCCAGGCCGCCACGGCGCCCCGGCGGCCGGTGAGGGCCACCAGCGAGTGGGGCTTGCCGTGGGTGTCGACGCCGGTGTCGGCATCGAAGACATCGTTGGCCAGGTTTTCCCAGGCCAGCAGCAGCACCGCCGCCACCAGGAACAGCAGCAGCTGGTCGAGCCGCACGGGCTCAGCGCGGCCGAAACGCCAGCCGGCAGCCAGCAACACCGGCATCACCGCCACCGCGTACATCGGCCACTTGATCGCGGCCCGCCACAGGCGGCGGCGCTCCCGGGCGTGAAGGCTTGCGACGACCTGGGGCTCGGAAGCGGAAGCCGGCACCGGCAGGCGGACGGAGGCCCATACATTTGAGCAGCCTCTCCGGCCGCCTTCTGGTGCAGGCTCCCGCCAGCGCTCCAACCCGCTTCAGCGACCTGCTGGCCGCCGCCGCCGAGGGTGAGCGCCAGCTGGATGGCGAGGGCGTGCTCAGCCTGGCCCTGCCCCTCCCCAGCCTTGACCCGCTGGCCCTGCTGCCCCAGCTTCCGGCCGGCGAGGGCTTCCGCTTTCTCTGGGACAGCGCCCCCGGCCTCTGCCTGGCGGCCAGCGGGTCAAGGCTGGGGAGGGGCAG
>JBEDAU010000279.1:0-8346 GCA_041177605.1 Cyanobacteriota bacterium
GGCCTGGGCACCTCCCCCCCACCACCGCGTTCCGGCAGCCGCGGCGTGGTGGCCCTGCTCAGCTTCATGGCAGGCGTGCTGGTGGTGGGGGTGCTGGGCGTGCTCACCTGGCTGCTGCAACTCAACAACCGCCCCGCCGGCCTGCCCACGCCGCCCCTGCCGAGCAGTGAGCTGCCGCCAGCCCAGCTGCCCAGCCAACCGGCGCCCGCCGACCAGGTCACCACGCCGCCACCACCGCCGAACCTGGAGCAGGCGGAGCTGGAACGGGCGATCAGCAGCGTGGAGCAGCTCTACAGCGCCCTGTCCAGCGGCAACATCGCCGCCGCCCGCAGCCTGTTCGGCGGTGCCGCGGCCGACCAGTTCGACCCCAGCTTCTTCCGCCAGTTCAGCGCGGTGAGCGTGGCCGACCTGGTGGAGACCGGCCGCAACGGCTCCACGGTGGACCTCACCGGGCTGGTGACCTTCTCCTATCCCGATGGGACCAGCCAGGTGGAGTCGCGCAGCTTCCGTGTCGACACGGCCACCGATCCCGCCCTGATCACCGCCAGCAGCTTCCTGGCAGTGGTGCAACCGCGCTGAGGCTGCGCGCCAGCCCACTGGACACGTCAACGGAGCACAAAAACTGGGCTGAACAACTGGGCACAAAAAAACGCCCCCGTCCGGGGGCGACCCAGGACGGTCCGGGCCGGCACCGGCCCGGATGCAGCACCGCGATCAGGCGGTCCCGCAGAAGGTGACATCGGGGAATTTGGCCTTGGCCTCGTCGAGCGTCTTGCCCTTGCCCTCTTCCTGCCAGTAGTTGATCACCTCGGTGGCCTTGTTGAGGATCTCGACGCGCTCGTTGTCGGTGATCCAGCTCTTGGCTTCGAGCTCGGTCTTGAGGGTTTCCCAGGCGTCTTCCCGGGGCCAGAAGAAGTAGGCGGTGAGGGGGCTGGGACCGCCGCCCACGATCTGGTCCACCGCCAGGGCGACGTTGTCGGGCAGCCAGAGGATCTTCAGCAGGAAGCGGCCCTCATCGGCCTTGGGGGTGTACCCGGAGGGAACGCCGTCCTCGTCGATGGTGGCGGTGGCCAGGGCAGCGCTGCCACCACGCATGACCGGACGGCCTTCCGTGGCCTCCTCAGGGGCGGCATCAGCGGCGACGGCGCTCACAGCAGCGCCGGTGGCGCTCTCGCTGGCTGTCATGGTGTCAGCGCTCAAGACAACGGGGCAAACAACTAACCTACCAGCCGCTCCGCACCCCTCCCCCTGGCCGCCCAGGCAGTTCCCTCCTCCGATCCGGGTGGCCTGCGCCCCAGGGCCGTCATGTTGTTCGACATCGACGGCGTGATCCGCGACGTGGGCGGCAGCTATCGCCGGGCCCTGGCCGAGACCGTGCACCACTACACGGGCGCCTGCGGCGCGGCCTGGCGACCTGAACCGGCCACGATCGACGCCCTCAAGGCCGAGGGGCGCTGGAACAACGACTGGGAGGCCAGCCTGGAGCTGCTGCGCCGCCGCGGCCTGGGCAGCCCCGGCCACCCCCCCCTGCCGGCCTTCGACGCCCTGGTGGAGGTGTTCAGCGGCTTTTACTTCGGCGGCGATCCGGCCGGCGATCCAGCCGGCTGGCGGGGCTTCATCGGCAGCGAGCCCCTGCTGGTGCAGCCCGCCTTCTTCGAGGAGCTGAGCGCCGCCGGCCTGGCCTGGGGATTCGTGAGCGGGGCCGAGCCACCGTCGGCCCGCTTCGTGCTGGAGCAGCGCCTGGGGCTGCAAAGCCCACCCCTGATCGCCATGGGCGACGCCCCCGACAAACCCGATCCCACCGGCCTGCTGGACCTCGCCGACCGGCTGCTGCGCACCGGCGGCGCCGGCGGCCTGGGGGCCGGAGCCCCACCGGTGGCCTACCTGGGCGACACGGTGGCCGACGTGCTCACCGTGCGCCATGCCCGCCAGGCCTGCCCCCAGCAGCGCTTTGTGGCCCTGGCCGTGGCGCCACCCCACCTGCATGGCGAGCCGGCGGCACGGGCCGCCTACGAGGAGACCCTGCGGGCTGCCGGCGCCGACCGGGTGATCTCCAGCACCGCGGCGGTGCTGGAGGTGCTGCCCTGAGCCTCAGCGCTCCATCGCCGCCGGCGCCTTCAGGGCTGCGGCCGTGAGCACCTCGTGGCCGTGGTCGGTCACGGCCACGTCGTCTTCGATGCGGATGCCGATCCCCTGCCAGCGCGCCTCGATCGCCGGCTGGCCCTCGGGCACCGGCAAGCGGTCGCTCACGTAGAGGCCCGGCTCCACCGTGAGCACCATGCCCTCCTCCAAAGCCACGGGGTGCTCGCCGAGGCGGTAGGCGCCCACGTCGTGCACATCCAGCCCCAGCCAGTGGCCGGTGCGGTGCATGTAGAGGTGGCGGTAGGCGCCCTGCTCGATCACCCCATCCACCGAACCGGAGAGCAGGCCCAGCTCCAGCAGGCCCTCCACCAGCACCCGCAGCGCCGTGCCGTGCACCCCCTCCGCCGTGAACCCAGGCGCCACCGCGGCCACCGCCGCCTCCTGGGCCGCCAGCACCAGCTCGTAGAGGGCACGCTGCTCGCCCGTGAAGCGGCCGTTGATCGGGAAGGTGCGGGTGATGTCGCCGTTGTAGTAGTCGCTCAGCGAGCAGCCGGCGTCGATCAGCAGCAGGTCGCCGTCGTTCAGGGGGGCGTTGTTGGCGGTGTAGTGCAGCACGCAGGCGTTGTCGCCGCCGGCCACGATCGAGCCATAGGCCGGGCCGCGGGCGCCCTGCTCGAGGAAGTGCTGCTCGATCACCGCCTGCACCTGGCGCTCGTTGAGGCCGGGCCGGGCCACCTGGCGGGCCAGCTCATGGGCCTCCGCCGAGATGCGGCAGGCCAGCCGCAGCCGCTCCAGCTCCTCGGGCTGCTTGCGCAGCCGCAGCTCGTGCAGGATCGGGCAGGGGGCCACCAGGCCCAGGGCGGCATGGCCGCTGCGGGGGGCGCGGTCGAGCTGGCGCGCCCAGGCGGCCAGCACCAGCGGCTCCACCGCCGGATGCTTCCCGACCCGGAAGGCGATTCCCTCGGCGCCCTGCAGGTAATCGCCCAGGCGCTGCTCCAGCTCGGCGAGGGGATGGGCGAGGTCGGCACCGAAGGCGGCCACGGCCCCCTCGGTGCCCCAGCGGAAGCCGGTCCAGACCTCGGCGCTGGGCTCCTTGGGATGCACGAACAGCACGTAGCGCTCGCCCGCCGGCCGGTGCGGCAGGAACAGGGCCACGGCATCGGGCTCATCGAAGCCGGTGAGATACCAGAAATCGCTGTTCTGGCGGAAGGGCCACTCGCAGTCGGCGTGGTGCACCGCCAGCGGCGCCGCCGGGATCACCGCCGCCGCCCCGCCCAGCCGCTCGAGGAAGCGCTGCCGCCGCCGGGCCAGGGTGGAGGGCTCCAGCCCCTGCGCCGCCGCCACACCCTGCTCCACCACTGGCCGTCACCCGCAACGTGGGGGCAGTCTGGCGCCCACCGCTGGCCGAAAGCGGTATACAGGGGCATGGCCCAGGCCCCCATCTCCTCCGCAACGCCGGCATGAACGACCTGCTGGTCCTGGCCCTGCTGGTGGTGCTGGTGATCGCGGGGTCGGCCCTGTGCTCCGGGGTGGAGGCCGCCCTGCTCAGCGTCAATCCGGTGCGGCTGCACGAGCTGGCCAGCCGCCCCCGGCCCGTGCGGGGCGCCAAGCGGCTGGAGCAGCTGCGCCAGCGCCTCGGCCGCACCCTCTCGGTGCTGGTGATCGCCAACAACATCTTCAATATCTTCGGCAGCCTGATGCTGGGCGGGGTGGCGGCCCAGGTGTTCGCCAACCACGGCCTCGACGGGGTGGCGCTGCCGCTGTTCTCCGTGGGGCTCACCCTGCTGGTGATCCTGCTGGGTGAGATCCTGCCCAAGGCCTTCGGCAGCCGCCTCGCCCTGCCCGTGGCCCTGAGCAGCGCCCCGGCCCTGGCGGTGGTGGCCCGGCTGATGCTGCCGCTGGTGCTGCTGCTGGAGCGCCTGCTGCCGGCGATCAGCACCGAGAGCGAGCTGCACACCGACGAGGAGGAGATCCGACTGCTGGCCCGCCTCGGCTCCCAGCAGGGCCAGATCGAGGCCGACGAGGCCGCGATGATCGCCAAGGTGTTCCAGCTCAACGACCTCACCGCCCGCGATCTGATGACGCCGCGGGTGTCGGCCCCCACCGTGCCGGGGGCGGCCCGGCTGGCCGAGCTGCGGACTGAGCTGCTCGCCCACAGCGCCGAGTGGTGGGTGGTGCTGGGCGAGGAGGTCGACGAGATCCTGGGGGTGGTGAGCCGGGAGCGGCTGCTCACCGCGCTAGTGCAGGGGCAGGCAGACCGCACCCCTGCCGAACTGGGCGAGCCGGTCGAATTCGTGCCGGAGATGATCCGCGCCGACCGGCTGCTCACCGGCTTTCGCCGCAACAGCGGCGGCGTGCGCGTGGTGGTGGATGAATTCGGCGGATTCGTGGGGGTGATCGGCGCCGAGGCGGTGCTGGCGGTGCTGGCCGGCTGGTGGCGCCCCCGGGGCCAGCTCGCCGCCGAGCGGTCCGGCACGCATACCAGCGACCCCACGGTCCCCGCCGGCACGGCCGCCGCCGAGGCAGCGGGCCCATGAGTGGGCCGCCGCCGCCGCTGGAGCGCACCCGGCTGCTGCTGGGACCGTGGCGCGCCCAGCTGGCCCTGAGCGGCCGCGAGCGCAGCCAGCTGGCCGGACCGCTGCACTGGCTCGACGGCCAGCTGGAGCGGCTGGAGCAGCGGCGGCTGCGCGTCGCCGTGTTCGGCCGGGTGGGGGTGGGCAAGTCGAGCCTGCTCAATGCCCTGCTGGGGGAAGCGGCCTTCGCCACCGACGTGGCCCACGGCTGCACCCGCCGCCAGCAGGCCGCGGTGTGGCGCCAGCCGATCCCGGGCCTCAGCCGGGTGGAGCTGGTCGACACGCCGGGCATCGATGAAATCGGCGCCGCCGGTCGCGCCCGCCTGGCGGCGCGGGTGGCCCTGGCGGCCGACCTGGTGCTGCTGGTGCTCGACGGCGACCTCAACCGGGTCGAGGCGGAGGCGCTGCAGACCCTGCTGGCCAGCGGCAAGCCGCTGCTGCTGGTGCTCAACCGCTGCGACTGCTGGCCGGCGGAGGAGCGTGAGGCGCTGCTGGCCAGCATCCGCCGCCGCCGGCCGGCCGGGGCCGGGGGCCTGGAGCTGCTGGCGGTGGCGGCGGCACCGCACCGGCCGCGGCTGCTGGCCGATGGCCGGGTGCGCAGCGCCGCCGGCGAAGCGGAGGTGGAGCCGCTGCGGCAACGGCTGGTGCACCTGCTGGCCGAGCAGGGTGAGCTGCTGCTGGCCCTCAACGGCCTGCGCGCCGCCGACCGCTTCCACCAGGCCCTCCAGGCGGAGCGGCTGCGCCACGGCCGCCGCAGCGCCCAGGGGCTGATCGGCCGCTTCGCCGCCCTCAAGGCCACCGGCGTGGCCGCCAACCCGCTGCTGCTGCTCGACCTGGCCGGGGGCCTGGCCTGCGACACCGCCCTGGTGCTGCAGCTCTGCCAGCTCTACGGGATCCCAATGCAGACCAGCGGCGCCCGGGCCCTGCTGGCGCGCCTCTCGGGCCAGAACGCCCTGCTCGGCGGTGCCCAGCTGGGCATCCAGCTGCTGCTCACCGCCGTGCGCCAGCTGCTGCTGCTGGCGGCGCCGCTCAGCGGCGGCCTCAGCCTAGCACCGGCGGCGCCCGTGGCCCTGGCCCAGGCGGCCCTGGCGGTGCACACCACCCGCCGCACCGGCCGACTGGCCGCCGCCGAACTGCTGCGCAGCGCCCAGCGGGGCGGCCGACCCGGGGCCCTGCTGCGGCGGCTGGCCCAGAGCGATCCGGCGGTGCGCCAGTGGCTGGGCAGCTGGCCGGCCGGCGGCAGCGACGCCGAACCCGTGACCGGCGGCCCAGCCGGCTCGCCCGGCCCGGCCCTGCTGCCATGAACGCGGCTGCCCCGGGCCAGCCACCGGTGGGCCGGATCGCCCTGCTCGGCACCAGCGCCGACCCGCCCACCTGCGGCCACCAGGCCCTGCTGCGGGGCCTGCTGGAGCGCTACCCGCGGGTGGCCACCTGGGCCAGCGACAATCCGATGAAACGCCACGGCGCCCCCCTGGCCGCCCGCGCCGAACTGCTGGCGGCCCTGGTGGGCGGCATCGGTGATCCACGCCTGGAGCTGGCCCAGGAGCTCAGCAGCCCCTGGGCGATCACCACCCTGGAGCGGGCGGCGGCCCGCTGGCCCGGCCAGGAGCTGATCTTTGTGGTGGGCAGTGACCTGGCCGGCCAGATCCCCCGCTGGAAACGGGCCGCGGCGGTGCTGGCCCGCTGCCGCCTGGCGGTCGTGCCGCGGGCCGGCTGGCCTCTGCAGCCCGCCGATCTCGCCGGCCTGGCGGCCCTGGGCGCCCGGGTCGACCTGCTGCCCCTGCAGGTGCCGGCCAGCGCCAGCTCGGCGCTGCGCCAGCGGCCCGACCCAGCCCAGATCCCTGCGGCGGTGTGGCCGGTCCTGCTGCAGCACAATCTCTACGGCCTCACGCCTGCCGGCCGCCCCCCCACCGACCGGACTCCAGCCGACCCCGCCCGTTCCTGATGCGCCTTGCCCTGGCCCAGCTCAACCCCCTGGTGGGCGACCTGGCGGGCAACGGTGCACGCCTGCTGGCCGCCTGCCGCCAGGCCGAGGCCGCCGGGGCCGAGCTGGTGCTCACCCCGGAGCTATCGCTGTGGGGCTACCCGCCCCGCGACCTGCTGCTCGGCCCGGCTCGCCTGGCGGCCCAGCAGCAGGTGCTCGACCAGCTGGCCGCTGATCTGACCGCCCTCAACCCCACCCTGGCCGTGCTGGTGGGCATCGCCGAGCCCAGCGGCGAGCGCCAGCGCCCCCAGCTGTTCAACGCCCTGGCCCTGGTGCAGGGCGGCAGCTGGCGGGTGGTAGCCCGCAAGCAGCTGCTGCCGAGTTACGACGTCTTCGACGAGCGCCGCTACTTCCGCCCCGGCGAGGGCACGGCGGTGCTCGACTTGCCCGCAGGGGAGCGCCCCTGGCGGCTGGGGCTCACCATCTGCGAAGACCTCTGGGTGGAGGAGGAGCTGCAGGGCCACCGCCTGGCCGGTCCCGATCCCGTCGCCGGCCTGCTCCCGAGCCGGGTCGACCTGCTGCTCAACCTCTCGGCCTCCCCGTTCGGCCAGGCCAAGGCGGCCCTGCGCCAGCGCCTCGCCGCCCGGGCGGCCCAGCGGCTGGCCTGCCCCGTGATCTACGTGAACCAGGTGGGCGGCAACGACGAGCTGGTGTTCGACGGCGCCAGCTTCGTGGTGGACGCCGGCGGTGCCGTGGTCTGCCAGCTGCCCAGCTGCCGCGAGCAGGTGGCGGTGTGGGATGCGGGCTGCGCCGCCCCTGGCTCCCTGGCGGCCCCCCTGCCACCGGAGCCCGAGCAGCTGCTGCGCGCCCTGGTGCTCGGGGTGCGTGACTACGCCGGCAAGTGCGGCTTCCGCCGCGCCCTGCTGGGGCTGAGCGGTGGCATCGATTCGGCCCTGGTGGCCGTGATCGCCGCGGCGGCCCTGGGGCCTGGGCAGGTGCGGGCGCTGCTGATGCCCTCGCCCTGGAGCTCCGAGGGCTCCCTGCGCGATGCCGAGGCCCTGGCGGCCCGGCTGTGCCTGGCCACCCACACGCTGCCGATCGCCGGGCTGATGGGGGGCTTCGATGGGGCGCTCACGCCGGTGCTGGACCAGGCACCGGCCGGCCTCACCGCCGAGAACCTGCAGTCGCGCATCCGCGGCACCCTGTTGATGGCGGTGGCCAACGCCCAGGGAGGGCTGCTGCTCTCCACTGGCAACAAGAGCGAGCTGGCGGTGGGGTACTGCACCCTCTACGGCGACATGAACGGCGGCCTGGCCGTGATCGGCGACCTGTACAAGACCAGCGTGTTTGGCCTCTGTGCCTGGCTCGACTCGGCCGACGCCGCCGCCACCCGGCGCGAGCTGGGCCTACCGGCCGAGGGGGAGCTGATCGGGGCGGCCATCCGCGACAAGCCCCCCAGCGCCGAGCTGCGGCCCGACCAGCGCGACAGCGACTCCCTGCCCGACTACGCCCTGCTCGATCCCCTGCTGGTGGCCCTGGTGGAGGAGCTGCGCAGCCCGGAGGAGCTGGTGGCAGCAGGCCAGGATCCGGCGCTGGTGGAGCGGATCGCCGGCCTGGTGCGCCGGGCCGAGTTCAAGCGGCGCCAGGCGGCGCCGGTGCTGAAGGTGAGCGGCCGGGCCTTCGGCAGCGGCTGGCGCATGCCGATCGCCGCCGGCTGAGCCAGGCTGGAGAGACCGAAACGCCCGAGAGCGATGGCCAGCATCGGCG
>JBEDAU010000280.1:0-4542 GCA_041177605.1 Cyanobacteriota bacterium
CTCTGGGATAGGCCTGTTGCAGCTCCAGGCGCACCTGCCTTTGCGGCGCCAGCCGATTCGTCAGGGCCTCGAGCTCACCGTCATGAAACAGCTCGCCTTGATGGATCAGCAGCACCCGTTCACAGAGAGCCGTGATATCTCCCATGTAGTGACTGGTGAGCAGCACCGTGGCGCCGCTGCGGCGGTTGTACTCCGCCAGGAACGAGCGCACCCGCGCCTGGGCGTTCACATCGAGGCCGAGGGTGGGCTCATCGAGAAACAGCACTGCCGGGCGGTGCAGCAGCGCCGCCAGCAGCTCCGCCTTCATGCGCTGGCCGAGGGAGAGCTTGCGCACCGGCCGGCGCAGTTCCTCCCCCAGCTCCAGCATCCCGGCCAGCTCATCGATCCGCCGCTGCGCTTCGCGATCGCCGATGCCGTAGATCGCTGCATTCACCCGGAACGACTCCAGGGGCGGCAGGTCCCAGAGCAGTTGCTGGCGGTTGCCCATCACCAGGGTGATCTGCTGCAGGAATGGTTCCTGGCGCCGGAACGGTGTGCATCCCGCCACGGTCACACGGCCGGCGCTGGGATGGATCAGACCGCTGAGCATCTTCAGGGTGGTGGTCTTGCCGGCGCCGTTGGGCCCCAGGAAGCCCACGATCTCGCCCGGTTCGATGGCGAAGCTGATCCGATCCACCGCCACCACCTCCCGATGGCGGCGCCGCAGCAGGTGGCGGAGGGTGCCGGCCAGGCCGGGCTGCTTCTCGCTGATCCGGTAGGTCTTGCTCAGCCCGCGGGCCTCGATGATCGCCACGTCACCCTGCTGCCTGGAGCACCGTAGGCAGCAGGCCTGGCTTTCTAGGGTCAGGTGGCCATTCTCCGGAGCCATGACAACCGTCGACTGGCTGTGGCTTGTGCACCCTGCCCTGGCCGTTGGCCTGGTGTACCCACTGGTGGGTGCCGCCGTGCACCTGGCCCACCAGACGCGCCAGCGGCGGCTCCAACAGGTACAGGGCCCCGCCAGCTCAGGGGCAGCCCACACCATGGTGGGACGGTGGCTCGCCACGGGGGTGGTGGCGATCGAGTTGATCGCCTTCACGGTGGTGATCCTCACCAAGGAGCCCAGCCAGCTCACCCCAGGCCGCAGCGGGCTGCTGATGCTGGTGCTGGGGGGGGCGATCCTGGCTCTGGCCGCCCTCTGGCGCGTGCGGCGCGCGGCCTATCGAGCCAGCTTCGCCCTGCTCTGCTGGGTCGGTGTGATCGGCCTGGGGCTGCAGCCGGAGATCTGGCGCGTCAGCGACAACCCGCTTGATCCGGCCTTCTGGCACTCGCACCACTGGGGCGGCATGGGCCTCACCGGTCTGCTGCTGTTGGCCGTAGCGGCCCAGCCGGAGATCCAGCGCCAGCTGCGCTGGCGGCGCCTCCACCTCACGGCCAATGGCCTGGCGGCCCTGATCTTCATCGCCCAGGGCATCACCGGCCCGCGCGACCTCCTGGAGATCCCGTTGAGCTGGCAAAAGGCCACGATCGGGGGCTGTGACGTCCAGCGGCAGGTGTGCCCTCCGGTTGCGCCGCCGCCGGCGGCCGAGCCCCCAGGGTGATGCCCGCCGCCCTGCGGTCGGGCCTGCAGCGCGCGCTGGTGCTGCTGCTTCTGGCGCTGACCTGGCGCTATCTCCACTGGCGCGCCACCGCCACCCTCAATCTCGACAGCGCGCTGACAGCAGGGCTGAGTGTGCTGCTGCTGGCCGCAGAGGCCTGGCTGCTGGGTCATGGATGTCTGCAGCTGCTGTTCTCGCTGGCACCCGAGCCCAGCGCCGTTGGGCCATCAGCACCCCCGGCTGCGCAGCAGCCCTGGGTGGATGTCGTGGTGCCGAGCTACGGCGAACCAGCCGCGGTGGTGGAGCGCTGCCTGCGCGGTTGCCGGGCCATGGCCTACCCCAACTTCGCCGTCTGGCTGCTCGACGACTCAGGACGGGCGGAACTGCGCGACCTCTGCTCCCGGCTCGGCTGCCACTACCGCAGCCGCCCTGAACGCCAACACGCCAAGGCGGGCAACCTCAACCATGTGCTGCCTGAGCTGGGCGGCTCACTGGTGGCCGTGTTCGACGCCGATGTGGTGCCGCTGGAAACCTTTCTGGCAGCGACTACGCCCCTGTTCGGGAATCCGCGGGTGGGGCTGGTGCAGACGCCCCAGACCTACATGAACGCCGACCCCGTGATCCGCAATCTGGGCCTGGAGCGGTGGCTGCTGCCGGATGAGGAGAGTTTCTACCGCTGGATCGAACCGATGCGGCAACGGCTGGGAGCCGTGGTGTGCGCCGGCACATCGTTTGTGATGCGGCAGGACGCGTTGGCAGCGGTGGGGGGCTTTGAGACGGGCACCCCGTCGGAAGACCTGGCCACCGGCATCCGACTCACGGCCGCAGGCTGGCGGTGCCTGTTCGTGGCCGAGAAACTGAGTGCGGGCCTGGCCCCCCTGAGCGCGGCGGCCCTGGCACGCCAGCGCTGCCGCTGGGCCAGCGGCACCCTGCAAACACTGCGCACGGGGGCGAACCCGCTCACCATTCCCGGGCTCAACCCCGTGCAACGGCTGGCGTTCCTGGAGGGGATCCTGCACTGGTTCAACGTGCTGCCCCAGCTGGTGCTGCTGGTGAGTCCCCTGAGCCTGGGGGTGCTGGGCATCGCCCCCCTGCTGGTGAGCGGCGATGGCCTGCTGCACTTCGCCCTGCCACTGATGGCACTGCAACTGCTAGCGGCCCGCTGGCTGAGTGGCCACAGTCGCACCGCCCTCCTGCCCGAGCTCTACCGCTGGCTGGTGCTGATTCCCCTGGCCTGGGCCGTGCTGGCCACGCTGCTGGGCCGCCCCCAACCCTTCCGCGTCACTCCCAAGGCCCTGGCGGCCGGCCGCCGCAGCACACCCGAACCGAAACTGCTGCTGCCCCTGCTGGCGCTGCTCAGCCTCCAGGTGGTGGCCCTGCTCAACCTGCTGCCGGGTGTGGGAGGCAACCGGATCAGCCTGGCGCAGCTCTCCCCCGCCACCGCCGCGGTGTCGGTGGGCTGGCTGGTGCTCAACAGCATGCTGTTGGTGGCGGCGCTGCGGTGCTGCCAAGACCGGGAACGCACCAGCGCGAGTCCGTGGTTGACCTGGCGCGAACCGGTGACGCTCGAGGGCCACAGGTGCTGGCTCACGGCCCTGAGCGAGGAGGGGGCCGAACTCGAGCGGCCCGCGGCGGCCGAGGGGGCCGAAGCCCCCAGATCCAACGAGGGACCGATGCAGCTGCAGTTCAGCGATGGCAGCAGCTGGCCCGTGAACGTGGTGCACCAGCGGGGCCTCAGGCTGGGGTGCCGCTGGGAACCCCTGAGCGAGCGCCAGCGAGACCTGCTGCACCGGCGGCTCTATCGCCGTTCGGGCCAGTGGCCCGTGCGGCGGGCTCCGGCAGAGCCCCTGGCCCTGCTGGTGCTGGCCCTGCGGTTGGTAAGGCCACCAGGTTCTGAGGCCTGGTTCCAGCGCAGCCTGGTGCCGGTGAACCCGGTCAGCCCTGGCTGACCTGCACCCCCTTCCAGAAGGCCACTCGCCCCTTGATCTCGGCGGCGGCGGGTTTGGGGTCGGGGTAGAACCAGGCGGCATTGGCATTCACCTGGCCGTCCACCACCACGTCGTAGTAGTGGGCCTCCCCCTTCCAGCCGCAGACGGTGCGATGGCTGGAGGGCTGGAAGCAGCCCTGCACGAGGGCCTCGGGGGGGAAGTAGGCGTTGCCCTCCACGGTCACGATATCGGTGCTCTGGGCGATCAGCTGGCCGTTCCAGCGGGCTTCGGTGGCCATCGGCAGGGGGCAGGGGGGCTATGGCCGCGGTTCTAGCGGCTCGCGGCCAGCATGGAACACGCGTGCAACAGCAAGGCCATGACCCTGGTGGCAGTCACGGGAGCATCCGGCAAGACCGGCTGGCGGGTGGTGGATGAGGCCCTGCGGCGCGGCCACGCGGTGCGGGCGATCGTGCGGCCGGGCTCGGTGCTGCCACCGGCCCTGGCCGAGGCCGAGCAACAGGGCCGGCTCGACGTACGCCGGTTGGAGCTGCCCCAGGGCGATGCCCTGCAGCACGCCCTGGCTGGCTGCGATGCGCTGATCATCGCCACCGGCGCCCGGCCCTCGATCAACCTGGCCGGCCCCCTGCAGGTGGATGCCCTGGGGGTGCGCGAGCAGATCCTGGCCTGCAGGGCCGTGGGCCTGAAGCGGGTGGTGCTGGTGAGCTCGCTGTGCGCCGGCCGCTGGCTGCACCCGCTCAACCTGTTCGGGCTGATCCTGGTGTGGAAGCGGCTCGGGGAGAGCTGGCTGGCCAGCAGCGGCCTCGACTGGACCGTCGTTCGCCCCGGCGGCCTCAGCGAGGACGACAGCCGCGCCGACCGCGAAGGCGTGGTGTTCAGCGGCGCCGACCAGCAGCAGAGCAACAGCCTGCCCCGGCGTCTGGTGGCGCGGGTGTGCCTCGATGCCGTGGAGGCTCCGGCTGCGATCGGCCGGATCATCGAGATCACCAGCAGCCCTGCCCAGCCACCCCAGCCCCTGG
>JBEDAU010000281.1:0-15525 GCA_041177605.1 Cyanobacteriota bacterium
ACCTCCGTGATCTCCACCAGGAAGGAGGAGAGTTCCTCGAGCTGGTTCCACTGGCCCAACACGTCGGCCATCTGGTCGCCGTTGAGGCCGGCGACCCGCTTCATCAGGTCGTAGGCCTCGGCCAGGATCTGCTCAATGCCGTACTCAATGCCGTTGTGAACGGTCTTAACAAAGTGGCCGGCGCCTCCGGGGCCGATGTAGGTGACGCAGGGGCCGTCGTCGACCTGGGCCGCCATCTTGCGCACCAGGGGCTCAATCGCGTCATAGGCGGCGCGCGTGCCGCCCGGCATCATGCTCGGACCCTCCAGGGCCCCCTTGGCGCCCCCGGAGACGCCCATGCCGATGAAACCGAAGCTGCGGCTCTCCAGATCCTTCACTCGGCGTTCGGTGTCGGCATAGAGGGAGTTGCCGCCGTCGATCAGCAGATCCCCTTCCTCCAGCAGAGGGGCGATGGCGGCGATCGTGTCGTCGACCGGTTGCCCGGCCTTCACCATCAGCAGGATGCGGCGAGGCCGTTCCAGGGTCGCCACAAACTCCTCGAGGGATCGGGCCCCCACGATGTCGCGCCCACTGGCACGACCCGCCAGGAACTCCTCGGTCTTGGCGTAGGTGCGGTTGTACACCACGCTGGAAAACCCATTGCGCTCGGCATTGAGCACCAGGTTTTCACCCATCACCCCCAGACCGATCAGGCCGAAGTGCGCCTTCGCCATAGAGCCACAAGCCAAGCCACTGCAGCCAGTGTGACGGTCGCAGTGGCGGGTTCACGGTCTAGATCACGACATGCGTCAGCGCTGTCAGCAACTCCTGGCCTGGGAGCCGGCTCAGATCACGCTGCCGTCGGCAATCGAGCCGTTCTTCACCACCACCACGATGCCGTTGCGGATGTAGAAGTTGAGCTCGGGCCGGTCGGCCTCTTCGACCCGGTCCTTGTTGATGATCGAGACGTTGCTGCCGATCCGCACGTTCTTGTCGAGGATGGCCCGCTTCACGGTGGTGCCCTTGCCCACACCGATCGGGATGCCCCCGCGCTCCCGCAGCAGGGCGCGCTCCTCACTCGATTCGAAGTAGTCAGCCCCCATCACCAGCGTGTCCTGGAGCACCACCTCGTCCTCGACACGGGTGCGAACCCCCAGCACGCAATGGTGAATGCTGCAGGCCTTGAGCAGGGAGCCTTCGCCGATGATCGAGGAGGTCACCTGGGCGTCCTGGAGCTTGCTGGGCGGCAGATAGCGGGGGCGGGTATAGATCGGGAACTTCTCGTCGTAGAAGGAGAAGGGGGGGTTGGGCTGCTCGGTGAGGGCGAGGTTGGCCTCGTAGAAGGCACCGATCGTGCCGATGTCCTCCCAGTAGTCATCGAAGAGGAAGCTCTGCAGGCGGTCCCCACGGGCCAGGGAGGCGGGAATGATCTCCTTGCCGAAATCGGTCGCCGTTGGGTTGCTGCTCAGCAGGTCGAACAGGGTCTCGCGGCTGAACACATAGATCCCCATCGAAGCCAGAAAGGGCCTGCGGGCTGCCTCCTCGGCCGTGAGCCCCAGGCTCTGGGTATCGACGCGCATGGCATCGAGGGCCTCGCCCTTGGGCTTCTCGCGGAACTCCTGGATGCGCCCGGCGGGATCGGTGCGCATCAGACCGAACCCCTCGGCCTGCTGGGCATCCACCGGCAACGCCCCCACCGACAACTGGGCGCCGGTATCGATGTGGTGCTGCACGAAGCGGCTGTAATCCATCCGGTAGAGCTGGTCACCGGAAAGGATCAGGTAGTGGTCCACATCCCACTCCTGAAACAGCCACTGGTACTTGCGCACCGCGTCGGCGGTGCCCTCGAACCAACTGGGACTGTCGGGCGTCTGCTGGGCCGCCAGCACCTCCACAAACCCCTGGCCGAATCCGGCCGAGAGGTTGTAGCTCATCGTGAGATGGCGGTTGAGGGAGGCGCTGTTGAACTGGGTCAACACATAGATCTTGTTGATCTCGGAGTTGATACAGTTGCTTACCGGTATATCAATCAGCCGGTACTTGCCTGCCAGCGGTACAGCCGGCTTCGCCCGCATCTTGGTGAGAGGGTAGAGACGTGTGCCGGCTCCTCCGCCGAGGATGATGGCCAGAACACGTTTCATGTCGCCCGCTCCAGAACAAGAACGGTGGCACCGTACTGGAGCCCCTGCCTGGGGCGATAGCCCTCAGATCACCCCCGGCACACACTGTGACAGTGTTCAGCGCCCCTCCCGTGCGGCGCACCAGGGCTCCAGGCGGGGAGGTGGGACGATCAGGCCTCCTCGCCGGCCTCCCGTAATTCGAACAGGTCTTCCAGCACCCGCATGGCCGCGTGCCGCTGGGTGCGGGGCTGGGGGGCCCGGATGTTGGTGACTGGGGTGTGCAGGATCTTGTTGATGATGCCCTTGCTGAGGGCTTCCACCACCTTGCGCTCGCGAGCCGAGAGATCCGGACCCATGCGGCTGAGGGCCTTCTGCAATTCCTGCTCGCGGATTGCCTCCAGCTGGCGGCGCAGGCGATTGACCACCGGCACCGCTTCCAGCCCATCCCACCATTCCAGGAACAGGCGCGCTTCCTGATCCAGCAGCAGTTCGGCCTCTGCGGCCATCTCGCGGCGGGCTTCCTGGTTGCGGGCGACCACCTCCTGGAGATCGTCCACGTCGTAGGCCTGGACGCCCGCCAGTTCAGCGGTATCGGCGGAGATGTTGCGCGGCACGCCGATATCCACCAGCATCAGGCTGGAACGGCGGTTGAGCCCCTCCAGCCGCTGGGCAGTGATGATCGGTTCCTCCGCGGCAGTGCTGGTGAACACCAGTGAGCAGGTGCTGAGGCAGTGGTCGAGATCCGTGAGGGGCCGGCACTGCACCGGCAGGGCCGGAAAATCGGCAGCCAGGGCTTCGGCACGGGCCACGGTGCGATTCAGCACCACCACACCGCGGCATCCCTTGGCCTGCAGGTGCTGCAGCAGCAAGCGAGCCATCCGCCCGGAGCCCACCACCGCCACCTGTTCCTGGTCCAGGGGAACCAGTTCATCGAGCCCGCGGGCCTGGCCTACCTTGAGCTGGGCCAGTTCCACGGCTGCCGAGCTGATCGAGACGGCACCGGTACCCAGATTGGTCTCGGTTCGCACCCGTTTGCCGGTGCTCACCGCCTGGTTGAGCAGGCGGTTGAGGATCGGCCCAACGGAGCGATGCTCCTGGCCGAGCCGCACCATCTTTTTGACCTGGGAGAGGATCTGACCCTCCCCCAGCACCAGGGAATCGAGGCCGGCGGCCACCCGCAGCAGGTGGGCGACTGCTTCCTCATGGTGGTAGGTGAACAGGTGCGGGCTGAGCTCATCGACCGCCAGTCCGGAGTGACGGGCGAGGAACGCGCCGACGGCAGAGATACCGAGCTCCGGATGCCGGAGCAGGGCATAGATCTCCAGCCGATTGCAGGTGCTGAGGATGGAGGCCTCCAGCACCTGGTCGTCGGAACGGAGGGCCTGCAGGGAGGCCTCCATGGTCTGCTCCGGAATGCTCAGCCGCTCCCGGATCTCCACCGGAGCCGTGCGGTGCGAAAGGCCTACAACGGCGATGTGCATGGAGTGGGGATCAGGAGCACGGGGCGGCGAGGGGATCAGTGCAGCGCGATGCTCTGGGCGCCGTCCTTGATGTGCACCGTGGTGGTGAACCGGGCGGTGTTGTCCAGGGTGCTGATCACCAGAGAGCTGGTGCGGGTGCAGTCCTTCTCGAACTTCACGCCGTCAAACAGGAGACCATCGGTGATGCCGCTGGCGGCGAAGACCACGTTCTCGCCGGAGGCCAGTTCCTCGGCCTCATAGACCTTGTCGGGATCGGCGATGCCCATCTCGGCCAGGCGGGCCAGGTTGCCCTCCTTGGTGAGGCCCTCCCACTCGGAGGTCTGGGCCACCGCGGGGTCGTACACCAGCTGACCCTGGAAGTGACCGCCCAGGGCCCGCAGCGCGGCGGCCGAAATCACGCCCTCAGGAGCGGCGCCGATCCCCATCAGGCAGTGGGTGCCGGTGCCGGCGAAACCACAGGCAATGGCGGCCTGCACGTCGCCGTCGGAGATGGGCTGCACGCGGGCGCCGGTGGCACGGATCTCCTTGATCAGGTCCTTGTGGCGGGCGCGGTCCATGACCACGATCACCAGCTCATCGGTGGGGACACCCAGACACTGGCTGAGGATGGCGATGTTCTCGGTGGCCGACTTGCGGATGTCAACCTTGCCCTTGGCGGCCGGGGGAGCGGCCAGCTTCTTCATGTAGAAATCGGGGGCATTGAACAGGCCGCCGCGGTCGGAGGCTGCCAGCACCGCCATCGAGCCGCGCTGGCTGTTGGCGCAGAGGTTGGTGCCCTCGCAGGGATCAACCGCGAAGTCAACGCCAGGGCCCACACCGCTGCCCACCTCTTCACCGATGTACAGCATGGGAGCTTCGTCGCGCTCGCCCTCGCCGATGACAATGCGGCCCTGCATGGGGATGGTGCCCATGCGCTTGCGCATGGCCTCCACGGCTGCAGCGTCGGCCTCATTCTTGAGGCCCATGCCGGTGAGCTTGGCCGAGGCGATGGCGGCCTGTTCGACCACTTCGAGAATTTCCTGAATCAGCGAGCGATCCACAGCAGTCCGGCAGAGGGCAAGGGGAGCTTCAGCGGGAAGGGCCGGGAGCAGCGGAAAAGCAGCGGAATACAGAATCCAGACCGGGCACCGAGGCTGACTGGGGCAGGGCCTGCGGTGTGGCTCGGATCGATCGCAACCTCCGGCGGCGGTGGCCTCTCAGGCTTCAAGCCGGGTAACTGTATCAGCGCTGCCCGGGCAGGCCCGGGCGGGTGGTCTCCGTAGAATCCCACCTCCCTTGCCCGGTGGAGCCAGCATGAGCACCAAGCCCCTGGTGATTTCCCCGTCGATTCTCTCGGCCGATTTCGCCCGCCTCGGAGATGAGGTGCGCGCCGTTGATGAGGCCGGTGCCGACTGGATCCACGTGGATGTGATGGACGGCCGCTTCGTGCCGAACATCACGATCGGCCCCCTGATCGTGGAGGCCCTGCGGCCCGTCACCCGCAAGCCGCTCGACGTTCACCTGATGATCGTGGAGCCGGAGAAGTACGTGCCCGACTTCGCCAAGGCCGGTGCCGACATCATCTCGGTGCAGGTGGAGGCCTGCCCCCATCTGCACCGCAACCTGGCCCAGATCAAGGATCTCGGCAAGCAGGCCGGCGCCGTGCTGAATCCCAGCACCCCGATCGACACTCTGGAGTATTGCCTCGAGCTCTGCGATCTGGTGCTCATCATGAGCGTCAACCCCGGCTTCGGCGGCCAGAGTTTCATCGACAACCAGGTGCAGAAGATCCGCGATCTGCGCCGCATGTGTGACGCCAAGGGTCTGGATCCCTGGATCGAGGTGGATGGCGGCATCAAGGCAGAGAACGCCTGGAAGGTGATCGAGGCTGGCGCCAACGCCATCGTCAGCGGTTCCGGGGTGTTCAACCAGCCCAGCTACGCCAACGCCATCACCGGGATCCGGAACAGCCGCCGTCCGGAGCCCGCGCTGGTCTGATCCGGACCAGCCCGATCCCAGGGCCATTCAGCAATCCCTTCACCCCCTCACCCGGTGAGGGGGTTTTTTGTTGGGGCCCGCTGGTTGAGGGATGGCTCCCTGGGGTGGGTTTCCCCCGTCCGTGTGGCCCGTTCAGTGCGTCGGGTCACCAGAGCAGACCGGGCAGCCCGGCAGCTCAGCGGCCCAGCCCGCCTGACGGCTGATCAGCTGTCAAAGAACCAGCCATAGCTGTGCAGACCGATGCCCAGCAGGTTGACGCCGATGTAGCAGACAGCGATCACCACCAGGCCGGCAGCGGCCACCACCGCCGGTTTGCGCCCCTGCCAGCCGCGGATCAGGCGGGTATGCAGGTAGGCGGCGTAGACCAGCCAGCAGATCAGGGCCCAGGTTTCCTTCGGGTCCCAGCTCCACCAGCTGCCCCAGGCCTCATTGGCCCAGACGGCCCCGCTCACCAGGCCCACCGACAGCAGCAGGAAGCCCACGGTGATGGTGCGGTAGCTGAGGGAATCGAGCTGTTCCGCCATCGGCATCTCCACGCTGCGCAGCCGCAGGGGGGCTGCCATGGCGCCAGGCCCATCACTGGCGAGCTGGGCCTGGCGGTAGCCGCCGCTGCCGATCGAGCTGCTCCTCAGCTCCAGGGCATTGCCGCGGTCCACCACCAGCACCGCCACCGACAGCAGAGAGCCGACCAGCAGTGCGGCATAGCTGAGCATGATCACGCTCACATGCATGACCAGCCAGCTGGACCGCAGGGCCGGCACCAGGGGCGAGGCCTCCTGCAGCCGCTCCGGCAGGGCAAAGCTGGCGAAGGCCACACACCCCAGGGCGATGGGGGTGGCCGCAGCCGGCACCAGCGGCGAGGGCCAGGCGCGCTCCACCAACAGTTGGGTCAGGGTGCATCCCCAGGCCAGAAAGCAGAGGGATTCGTAGAGGTTGCTGATCGGAAAGTGGCCGGATTCCCACCAGCGCAGCACCAGCTGGGCGGTGAGACACAGGTTCGCCGAGGCGACCAACACCCGCACGGCGGGGTTGTTGCGCTGGCCGCTCAGGGACCAGAACGCCACCGGCATCACCAGCAGCAGCAAGGCAAAGGCGGCCAGGCCTAGGCCTGTGACGGGATCGGCGAGCAGAGCTGGCACAGGGAGTGAAAGGCAGCCTCCTCAGTTTGACCGAGCACCCCCCTGAGCGGGGGTGCAGGGGACTCAGCGACTGGCTTGCCGCAACAGGCCTGCGCCCACGGCCAACCCAAGCGCCACCGGCATCCAGGCACTCACCAGGGGAGAGAGCGTGCCCTTGACCCCCATCGAACTGAAGGTGAAGGCCAACACGTAGTAGCCGAAGATCAGCAGCACGGTGAGCCCGAACCCCTGGCTGCGGCTGTGGCGGGACTGGGGACGAGCCCCCAGGCTGCTGCCCATCAGACCGAACACCAAGCAGACCGCCGGGAATGCGAATTTCTCCTGGATCCGCACACTCATCTTTCGGGCTGCCTGGCCATCCCCCGACTCGCGCAACAGGCGCTCGGCCGTGCGGGCCTGGCCGATGGTGAGGGAATTGGAATCCTTCGGCAACTTGGCCGCCTGCATCGGTTCGGCGCCCAGTGGATAGAGGTAGCGCTGGAAATCGGCCGAGGTCGAGGGTGACTGTTTGCCAGCGGGAACGACGAACACCTGGCCGTCCAGAAATTCCCACTGGGCATCGGCCTCGCTCCAGCGCGCCGCATTGGCGCGCAGCAGGACCTGCTGACCACCGCGGGAGAGGTCAAGCAGGGTCACCTCTTCCATCAGACCGCCGTTGAAACGCTGGGCATAGAAAAAGTGAGTGAGGCCCTTGCGTTCCGTGCCATCGGGATAGTGCACGCTGCCGTACTTCGAATACATCACCTGATCCTTCTCCTCACCCGCCACGGCCCGGCCGATGGCGCGATTGAGGGTGGCCTTGGCCTCGAACAGTGTGCGGGGCACGATCGCTTCGTTGAAGCTGAAGGTGAGCAACGTCATCACCAGGGCCAGGGCCAGGGCGGGCACCACCATCCGCCAGGTCGGTACGCCCACACTGCGCAGGGCGGTGAGTTCGCTGTTGCCGGAGAGCTTGCCGTAGCTGAGCAGGGTGGCCATCAAGGTGGCCATCGGGAACGAGAGCACCAGAAAGGAGGGCAGCTCCAGCAGCAACACCCGCACGGCCACATCCAGGGGCAACCCCGACTCGGCGACCCGTCGCACCAGCTCGAACACCGCCCCGACCGACAGGGAAACCGCCGTGAAGGCGGCAATGCCGAAGATCAGCGGTCCGATCAGTTCGTTGAGCAACCAGCGATCGAGCAGCGGCAGCCGCTGCCAGAGACGACGCCAGGGTCTGGCCAGTTGCCCTATCCCACGCTCCGGTGCCCTCACAGCCGAAAGCCCTCACCCAGGTAATGCCGACGCACCAGCGGATCGCTGGCCACCTGGGCCGAGGGCCCGGAGGCCAGGATCGAACCTTCCGAGAGGATGTAGGCCCGATCGGTGATGGCCAGGGTTTCCCTGACGTTGTGGTCGGTGATCAACAGACCCATGCCCCGCTGGCGCAGCTGCTCGATCAGCTCCTGCAGGTCGGAAACGGCGATTGGATCAACGCCGGCAAAGGGCTCATCCAGCAGGAGGTAGCGCGGGCCCTGCACCCCCACGGCCAGGGCACGGGCCACCTCACAGCGCCGGCGCTCTCCACCGGAGAGCTGGTAGCCCTTGCGGTGCTGAAAGGCGCTGAGATGAAACTCCTCGATCAGGGTGTCGAGCCGCTCGCGACGCTGTGCGATGGGGGTGCCGCTGGCCTGGAGGGCCAGGGCGAGGTTGTCGCGCACCGAGAGCTGGCGGAACACACTTGCCTCCTGTGGCAGATAGCCCACCCCCAGCCGCACCCGTTGGGGCATGGAGCGCTCGGCGATGTTGCGACCATCCAGCAGCACCGCGCCGCTGTCGGCCCGGAGCAGGCCGGTCACCAGGCCGAACGTGGTGGTCTTGCCGGCGCCATTGGGGCCCAGTAGACCCACCACCTCACCGGGATCGAGCCTCAGGGAGACCTGGTTCACCAGCACCCGCCCTCCAATGGCGAGCACCACATCGTGGAGCTCCAGGCTCATTGAGGCGACCCGATGGCACGGGAGCCCGGAGGGGGAGCGGCCAGGTTGTAGCGGCTGACGACTTGCTGGCCGATGGCAGGACGGGCCTCAAGCCGCTCCTGATCCACCAGATAGACCACCTGCTCCGCCCGCAGGCTGTGGCCGTCAGCCTGGATGACATCCACGTCGCCGCTCAGCACCACGCGGCCCTCGCGGCTGAAGTACTGGGCCTGCCGGCCTGTCGCCACCACGCGCTGGTCGGGGTAGACGATGCGCACGTTGCCCAGCGCGGTCACGATCCCGGTGCTGTTGTCGGCCATCTGGCGATCCGATTCAATCGTGACCAGGCCGCTGGTCGGGGTGATCACCGGCGCGGGCGCTTGGGCCGCCAGACGCGTCCAGGGGGCAGCTGCGCAGGTTGCTGCGGCGACGATCAGCAGAGCGGCCGCCGGGCCGGCGAGGGCCGCGGAAGGGCGTGGGTACAGCAACTGCAAACCGCCAGTTCCAGGGCTGGGGCTGAATCTACAGAGCATCCACCCCTCCATCCAGCCCAGGCCCCACCTCTCCTGCCGGGTGGAGCGCCAGGGGGGGGAGTCCATCGAGGCTGCCCCCCTCCTGCAGCGCGCCCAGCCAGAGCCGGGCGGTGTTGCGCAGACCCGCCAGGTCCAGACCCAGCCCAGAGGCCTGGGCTGCCTGCAACCGTCCCAGTCCCTCACCAGTGAGGATCGTGGCGCCGCGCAGGTTGCCACGCTCCCGATGCAGCTGGGCTACCGCGAGCTGCAGGATCCCCTGCAGCACCGGGCGCAAGGGCCCGGCGGTCTCGTGCCAGAGCTCCTCGAATCCGTCGTGGCAGGCGTACCACTGGCCGTCGTTGAACAGCCGAACGGCCTCCGCGAAGCGGGGATCGGCGGTCAGCCGAACTTCTTGCGGATCCAGCTGGGATGTCACCGGCAGGGGAGGCTGCAGGGGCAGTGGTCAGCGCTTGGCCGGCTTCCTGGCGGGCAGCTTCCGCAACCGGATCGAGTCCGGGGTGACCTCGAGCATCTCGTCGGAGCCGATGTACTCCAGAGCCCGCTCCAGAGTCATCTGCATCGGCGCCTGCAGGGTGTCGAGCTCCTCAGCTCCGGCGGAGCGCATGTTGGTGAGCTGCTTCGTCTTGCAGACGTTGATTTCGAGATCCTGGGGACGGTTGTGTTCACCGACAATCATTCCCTTGTAGACCTTGGTGCCGGGGCTGATGAAGAACTGGCCCCGATCCTCAGCGTTCTTCAAGGCGTAGAAGGTGGCGGTGCCTTCCTCGAAGGCGATCAACACGCCGTTGCGGCGGGCGTCGAACTCGCCCTGCATCGGCCGGTAGTCGAGGAAGGAATGGCTCATGATCCCTTCACCACGGGTGGCGCGGATGAATTCGCCCCGGAATCCGATCAGGCCGCGCGACGGCACCACGAACTCCAGCTGGGTACGGCCGTCGTTGGTGTTCTCCATGTTCTGCATCTCGGCTTTTCGGATGCCGAGCTTCTCGATGCAGGCCCCCACCGATTCCTCGGGCACATCCAGCACCAGGGTTTCAAACGGCTCGTGGGGAGTGCCGTCAATCGTGCGGAAGATCACTTGCGGCTGGCTCACCTGGAACTCGTAGCCCTCGCGCCGCATCGTCTCGATCAGGATGCCCAGGTGCAGTTCACCGCGGCCGCTCACCGCCCAGCGATCGGGGGAGTCCGTGTCCTCCACGCGAAGGGCCACGTTGGTGAGCAATTCCTTCTGCAGGCGGTCGCGCACCTGGCGACTGGTGACGAACTTGCCCTCCTTGCCGGCAAACGGCGAATCGTTGACGACGAAGGTCATCTGCAGGGTGGGTTCATCCACCTTGATCAACGGCAGAGCCTCAGGGTTGTCGGGGCAGGCGATCGTCTCGCCGATGTTGACTTCATCGAAACCGGCCACGGCCACCAGGTCGCCGGCGCGAGCCTCCTCGATCTCGATGCGCTGCAGACCCTGGAAGCCCAGCAGCTTGCTGATTCGCCCCCGCTTGACGCTCCCGTCATCCCGCAGCAACGCCACCGGCTGGTTGGCCTTGATCGTGCCGTTGTGGATGCGGCCGATCATGATCCGGCCGAGGAAATCGCTGTAATCGAGCGTGGTCACCTGCATCTGCAGGGGCTTGGCCGGGTCCCCGACCGGCGGCGGCACGTGGCGCAGGATCGCGTCGAACAGCGGACGCATCGTGTCGCTTTCGGTCTTCATGTCCGGCTTGGCGTAGCCGCCCATGCCACTGCCGAACAGGTAGGGAAAGTCACACTGGTCGTCGTCGGCACCCAGCTCGAGAAACAGGTCGAGCACCTTGTCGACGGCCACCTCGGGATCGACGCGGGCCCGGTCGATCTTGTTGACGAACACAATCGGTCGCAGGCCCTTCTCCAGAGCCTTCTTGAGCACAAACCGGGTCTGGGGCATGGGCCCCTCGTTAGCGTCCACGATCAGCAGACAGCCGTCGACCATGCCGAGCACCCGCTCGACCTCGCCGCCGAAATCGGCGTGGCCGGGGGTATCCACGATGTTGATGCGGATCCCCTCGTAGTCGACCGCGGTGTTCTTGGAGAGGATGGTGATGCCGCGCTCGCGCTCCAGATCGTTGGAGTCCATCACGCAGGTGGGCACCGCCTCGTTGTCCCGGAAGATGCCGGACTGGGCCAGCAGGGCATCGACCAGCGTGGTCTTGCCGTGGTCAACGTGGGCAATGATCGCGATATTGCGAATCGGCGTGCCGGGGTGGGCAGGGCTCATTGAGAGGAAGCTGGAAACGTCTGTGGTGCTGGTGACCTGGCGCAGGAGGACTGTCCCCCCGCGGCTGCCCTGGACCAGGGTGAATGCCCTGGGGGCCCTGCCCTGCCGGTGGCAGATGTCCTACTGACGGCGCATGCCGAGCAAACGGCGATTGCCGATCAACAATCCTTGGTATTCCCGATCTCTAAGGAGGGACAAGGGGTCTCAACCAGACTTCGATGATACGGCACGCTGCCGGTCCACCCGCAGGCTGCCGCGGGTCACGCCCAGTCGGCTCTCCAGCTGTTCATTGCGCCACAGTTCCCGGCCGCTGCGGCGACCGGCCAGGGTGTCGCCGTAGGCCTGCACCCGCTGCACCGCCTGCTCACCGGTCTCATCCAGCAGCTCAACCCGCAGGTGCCTCACCCCTGCCCCGAGCAGCTGCGGCAGGGCCTCGGCGGCGGTCTGGGCCCTGCCGTTGAACAGGGTGTTGCGGCAGCCCAGGTCGGCCCGCAGGCGATGCTCACTGCCGCTGCGGTCCCGCAGCAGCACCTGGTGGCGCTCGCACGGGCGCCCGCAGTCGGTGTGGTCGTGGCCGTCGGAGAGGAAGGCGCAGAACAGGCAGTGCTCCATGTGGAACAGGGGCATGTGCTGGTGCACCGTCACCTCCAGAGCCCCGACAGGAACCCCGGCCGCCAGGTCCACCAGCTGTTGCAGGTTGAGGTCGTAGCTGGCGGTGATGCGCCGCAGCTGCCAGTGATCGAGAAACCAGCCCGCCGCCAGGGGGTTGGCGACATTGAGACTGAAATCCCCCACGCAGGGCGCCAGCGGTGTCAGCTGCTCGAGCTGGTCGGCGTTGCGCACCAGATAGCCGTCGGGCCTGGCCCGCACCAGGGGCTCGAGGCTCCAGGCCTCATCAGGCCGGGTGATGCGGGCCCCGGCCAGCCAGAGGCCGCCAGGCCAGCAGCCCCGACCAATCGCCACGGCCTCCCGCAGCTCGCGGGGCTGCTCCAGCTCCGCCACCACGCTGGCAAGCGCCATGCCGCGCAGGGCCCGCAGCTGCTCCAGGCTGCGCACCAGCACGTGCAGCTGGGGTTCGACCGGGGCAGGGCCCCGGTCGCGCGGCTGCAGCCGGGCCGCAGCGGTAGCCCAGGGGCGTTTGCCAGAGGGTGCTGCGACCCGGGGGGGGAGAGCCCGGCGGAGGGCGGCCAGGCGATCCACCAGCGTGCGCCGCAGGCGGTTGAGCTCGGCGACGGGCAGAAACAAGCCCGCCGGCAGGTCGATCTGCAGCTCGGCCAGCCGCCAGCCACTGCCGCCCAGCCGGCCCAGCTGGGCCTCCAGCCTGTCCCGATCCAGGCCGGAGCCGGTGGCTTGCACCAAGGGCAGTGACGTCTGGCAGGCCACACCGGCGACCAGCTCGGCCGGCAGGCCTTCGGCTGCCAGCACCTCCAGGCCCAGGGGCTCCCCCAGCCTGCCCCGCAGGCCCAGCAGCAGGGCCGCCGCGCGCTCCGGTGCCGGCGCACTGGCCTGGCGCTGCCAGCGGCGCTCCAGTTCGGGATCGCTGGTGAGCCAACAGGGGCTGCCCGGGCGCAGTGCGCGTCCATCGATGCGCCCGGGACCGAGGCGCAGGGCCAACAGGCCCGGCGATCGCGGCTCCACCGCCATCACCCGGCCACCCACCTCCAGGGGGGGCTCCAGGGGGCCCGGTCCCGGGGCCTCCAGCACCACCCCATCCCCGGGCTTGAGCCGCTGATCGCAGCGCAGCAGCCACCATCCCCCCGGCTCGATCGCCGCGAGATGGCCCAGCAGTGGCCCCCGCTTCTTGCTCCAGCGGGCGTGCACAAGCCTGCGGTGGTCGATCCTCTCCAGCCAGCCGGTGGACAGGCCGCGGGAAAACGCCAGTTCCAGAGCGCGGCGCTGCTCCGGCTCCGGCAGTGGGGCCATCGGGCTATCGCCCGGTGCACCATCGCCCAGAACACCGTCGCCAGGCCCTCGCCGCTGCGCCAACCGGTCGAGGCCCTGGCGGTAGGCCTGGGTCACGGCGGCCACATAGGTGGCCTCCTTCAGGCGGCCCTCGATCTTCAGGCTCGCAATCCCTGCCGCAGCCAGCTCGGGGAGCAGCTCCCAGGCGGCCAGGTCCTGAGGCGACAGCAGATACCGCTGATCCCCCAGATCCCGTTCCTCCCCATCCACGATCAGCTGATAAGGCAAGCGGCAGGCCTGGGCGCACTCGCCCCGGTTGGCACTGCGCTGCCCCAGGGCCTCGCTGGTGAGGCACTGGCCCGAATAGGCCACACAGAGGGCGCCGTGCACGAACACCTCCAGGGGGATCGACAGTCCCCGCTGCCGGAGCTGGCGCTGGATCCGCCCCAGATCCCGCAGGGTCAGCTCCCGCGCCAGCACTACCTGTCGGCAGCCCAGGGCTGCGGCCTGGGCCACCCCGGCCACGCTGGTGATCGACATCTGGGTGGAGGCGTGCACCGCGAGCTCCGGGGCCATCTCCCGGGCGAGGCGCGCCAGGCCGATGTCCTGCACAATCAGGGCGTCGATCCCTGCTGTGGCAGCGGCCTGCACCAGCTCGGCGGCCTCGGCAAGCTCGTCGGCAAACACGAGCACGTTGAGGGTGAGATAGGCCTTGATGCCACGGCGGTGGAGCCAGTCGGCAATCGCCGGCAGCTCCTGCCGTTGGAAATTGGCGGCCCGCATGCGGGCGTTGAAGGCATCGACACCGAAATAGATGGCATCGGCCCCATTGGCGGCTGCCGCCTCCAGGGCTGCCCAGTGACCGGCCGGGGCCAGCAACTCCGGCAGGCCGGCACTCATGGTTGCAGCCGCTGGGCCGGTTCGAAGGTGCGCAGGGCATCGGCGGTGCCCTCAAAGCGCCAGTGCCAGGGCTCGTAGCTCACGCCCTGGGGGTTGTTATCCGGAAAGGAGAGCACAAAGTGGAACCGCGCCGCGTTGCTCTGGAGCCACTGGAACGCCGGGGTGGTGGAGAAGGATGGCGAGAGGTTGGCCGTCGGGATGCGTCCGTCCCCCAGATCCAGGGCGTAACCGGTGCTGTGCTCGGAGAATCCCGGCGGGGCACTCACCTGGGCCCGATCCCGGGCGCTCTGGGCCCGGGCCGACTTGACATCGAAAAACAGGCTTTTCTGCAGGGCGATTGAACGGAAGGCACTGAGCACCACCAGGTCGACGCCATCGGCGGCGGCGGCGCGCTGCATGGCCAGGAACGCCTCGGCGGCGTCGCGATGCAGCTCCATCCCGGGGGCCAGGGTCACCAGGTCAGCGCCGGCGGCCTCGCCATAGGGAAAGTGTCCCAGCAGTCGCCCATCGGCACTGAGGCGGGCGGCGAGGCCCGGCACCGGCTCGGGAACCAGCCAACGGCGCAGCGACTGCTGGAACACCACCGCCAGGGCGGCTGCCAGCAGCAGGCTGATGCCGGTGCCGAGCAGCAACCGCTGGCGCCAGAGAGGTCGGGCGGGCCGCAGGGCGACGACCCGCCGCGCCTCCGGAATGTCATCCCCCGACCGCGCAGCCACGGCCAGGGGGGGCAGGGGGCGGCGCTGGCCCTGCGGTGCAACCCGCTGCTGCGATCGCTTCGCCCCGGTCAAACCCTTGCCCCCACGCTCTGTTGAGCAGCCGTGAAGATCCTAGGCGGGGCGCCGGGATTGGCCGACAGGCCCCCGATCAGCGGTGTTAGCTTCCTGGCCACTTCCTTCCTGGCGGAGCGGTTTTCGATGTTGCGTGTCGCGGTGGTGGGCGGCGGCCCCAGCGGTTCCTGCGCGGCGGAGGTGCTGGCCAAGGCAGGCATCGAAACCTGGATCTTCGAGCGCAAGCTCGACAATGCCAAGCCCTGCGGCGGGGCCATCCCCCTCTGCATGGTCAGCGAGTTTGAGATCCCTGAAGAGATCATCGACCGCAAAGTCCGCAACATGCGGATGATCTCGCCTTCAAACCGGGAAGTCGATATTCACCTTGACAACCACGACGAGTACATCGGCATGTGCCGCCGCGAGGTGCTCGATGGCTTTTTACGCAACCGTGCCGCCGACCTGGGTGCCCACCTGATCAACGGTCTGGTGACCAAGATCGACACCGGTGCCAACCG
>JBEDAU010000282.1:0-3662 GCA_041177605.1 Cyanobacteriota bacterium
AGGAGCGCGCCGACATCGTGGATGTGGTGGGCGAGCACGTGGTGCTCAAAAAGAAGGGGCGCGAATTCGTGGGGGTGTGCCCCTTCCACGACGATCGCTCGCCGTCGATGACGGTGTCGCCGGCCAAGCAGTTTTATTACTGCTTCTCCTGCGGCGCCGGCGGCAACGCCATCAAGTTTCTGATGGAGCTGCAGCGCCAGAGCTTCAGCGACGTGGTGCTGGAGCTGGCGCGCAAGTACCAGCTGCCGGTGGAGACCCTCGACGGGCCCCAGCAGGAGCGGCTGCGCCAGCAGCTCTCGCGCCGTGAGCAGCTGCAGCGGGTGCTGAGCCTGGCGGCGGGCTGGTTCCGCAGTCAGCTGCGCAGCCCGGCCGGGGCGGACGCCCTGACCTACCTGCGGCAGCAGCGCCGCCTCAGTGAGGCGACGATCGAGGCGTTCGCGCTGGGCTTTGCCCCCGACCGCTGGGATGGGCTGCTGACCCACCTGCAGCAGGTGGAGGGGATGGCGCCCGAGCTGCTGGAGGCGGCGGGGCTGGTGGTGCCGCGCAAGGGCGGAGAGGGCTACTACGACCGCTTCCGCGGCCGGGTGATGGTGCCGATCCACGACCGCCAGGGCCGGGTGATCGGCTTCGGCGGCCGCAGCCTCGATGGTGCCGAACCGAAATACCTCAACTCTCCCGAAACGGAGCTGTTCGAGAAGGGCAAGCACCTGTTCGGCCTGGATCGGGCGGCCCAGGCGATCCGCAAGGACGATCGGGCGGTGGTGGTGGAGGGCTACTTCGATGTGATCGCCCTGCACGCCGCCGGGATCACCAACGCCGTGGCGTCACTGGGCACGGCGCTGAGCAGCAGCCAGATCACCCAGCTGTGCCGTTGCTGTGACGGACGCCGCCTGATCCTCAACTTCGACGCCGACGGCGCCGGCGTGCGGGCCGCCCAGCGGGCGATCGGCGAGGTGGAGCAGCTGGCGCTGCAGGGCCAGCTGGAGCTGCGGGTGCTGCACCTGCCCTCCGGCAAGGACCCGGATGAGTTTCTCAAGGACCACGGCGCCGGTGACTACCGGGCGCTGCTGGATCAGGCGCCCCTCTGGCTCGACTGGCAGATCGAGCAGGTGCTGGCCGGGCGGGATCTGAGCAAGGCCGACCAGTTCCAGCAGGCAGTGAGCGGCCTGGTGGCGCTGCTGGGCAAGTTGCCCCAGAGCGCCGTGCGCAGCCACTACCTGCAGCAGGTGGCGGAGCGGCTCAGCGGCGGCCAGGCGCGACTGGCCCTGCAGCTGGAAGACGACCTGCGCCAGCAGGTGAAGGGCCAGCGCTGGCACGGCCGCTCCCAGAAGTGGGAGCAGCCCGGCGAGGCGGGGTTGCGGGAGCGGGCCGAGGCGGAGCTGCTGCGGCTGTATCTGCACTGCCCGCCCCACCGCGGTGAGATCCGGGCGGAGCTGCGCCGCCGCGAACTCGACGACTTCGCCCTCGCCCACCACCGCCAGCTGTGGGCGGCGATCAGTGCCCTGGAGGAGGACAACCTGGGGGCGGGTCGGCTGGAGGCGATCAACCGGGGCAGCGATCCGGGCCATGACCTGGCCGATCTGGAGCTGCCGCGGCTCCTGGCTGACCAGCTGGTGGTGGAGCAGAGCGCCCTGCTCACCCGGCTGACGCCGCTGCTGGAACCCAGCGAGGTGCAGCGGCTGGCCCTGGCCCAGCCGCTGCTGCAGTTGCGGGGCGTGACCGCGGCGCTGGAGCGGCAGAAATGCCTCAAGCGCTGCCGCCACCTGCTCGATGCCTGGAGCGGTCAGCGGCTGGAAACGCTGGAGCGCTGCATCGCCCGGCTGCTGGAGGGCGAGGCCGGCGCCGGCACGGAGCCCGAGACCCAGGCTCAGGCTGAGCCCGGCGCGCCGCTGCTGCCGGTGGGGCTCGACATGGAGACCCGCATCGAGGCCCTGTTCCGCGAACTCAATGCCGATGCCCTGCGCTTCCAGGAGCTGTATTACGGCGAGCGCCGCTACCTCGAGGAGCTCGATGGCCACCGCCGGGCCGGCTACGGCGAGGTGGCCGCCCAGGCGGCCTGAGCTCAGGCGCCACCTGCTCTGCGTTCAACGCCCCCGATACGCTGACGGCAGTGGTCCGGCGGTATGGGGTTCTACGAGGTGCTCTGGCACGGCGAGGGGATCGGCGACGGCGGCGATCTGGAAGAGGCCCTGCAGGCCTATGCGGCCGTGAAGCCCGACGACGGCGACTGGATGGCGGCCTGTGCCCAGGCGGGTGCGAATCCCTGCATCCGCCGCTACGCCTCCTTCGAGGCCTTTCTCGACAACGCCGATGAGCTGGAGACGATCCCGGTGACGGCGGCGATGATCAGCGCCGCGGTGGAGGCGCTGGCCTGAGGGCATGGGCCCGGATTCCCTGCGCGGCTGGAGCCGATGACTACCCCCAGCCTGGAGCTGGCCCGCTTCGAGCCGGTGAACCATCTCTGGCCCGAGCTGGTGGAGCGCCTGGGCCTGGAGCGCAGCCAGCGGGCCGTGCGCCAGGCCCTCGACCTTCAGGCCATGCATGGCACGGCTGCCACTCTGCCGCTGCTGCTGGTGGAAACCTGCGGGCTGGCGCTGATCGATGCCGGGCAACTGCGGCGCCAGACCGGCCTGGCGGGGGCGGGGGAGCGGCTGGTGCTGCTGGTCAGCCAGCGGCGGCTGCAGCTGCAGTTGCTCCAGAGTCCCTGAGCCGCCGGTCGACCGGCCTGGGTACCGCATCGCATAAAAAACCCCCGGCCGAAGCCGGGGGCTGGAGCTCTCGTGTGCTGTTCTCAGACGCAGCTCCCAGAGCCCAGGGCCCTGGGCAGTGGAGGGTTCAGCCCATCAGCCCTCCACCGTCACCGACACGGTGCTCACGGTGTTGGCCTTGGGGGCCGTCACGGTGAGCAGGCCGTCGCGGTAGCTGGCCTGCAGCCGCTCGCGGTCGATCGGCTGGGGGAAGCGGAAGCTGCGGCTCCAGGTGCCGTAGCGGAACTCGCTGAGCAGCGGCCCGCGGGCCTGCTCTGACTTGGCGGGCGCTTCAGTGCTGCCTTCGCCCTGGGAGCTGCGGCTGCGGCGCTCGGCGCTCACCAGCAGGGAGCGGTCGGTGGCCTTGACGTCGATGGCGGCCTTGTCGACGCCGGGCAGCTCAAGCACGAGCTCGTAGGCCTCGGGGGTCTCATGGACCTCGGCGGCGGGCACGCGTTCGGCGGAATGGAGTTGCTGGCTGAGCTGCTGCTCCAGGCGATCAAACAGCTCGAAGGGGGAGGAGGTGCGCAGGCTGAGCATGGCTGAACTGGCGATGGTGGCGTTGGGGGGTCGTTGTCGCCCCGGTGACTGCACTGTCGCCGCGGCGCCAGGCCGGGGGGGAGGTGAGGGCCGAACCGGCCGATTCGGCCCTCACCACCGGCGTTCGGCTGCCCCCACCGGCGGTGCGGGAGAACCGCCACCGTCCTGCAGGCCTCACCCCCGGGCCCTGCGAGCGGGGTGCCGCCCTGGTCCAGTTTCCTGCTGCCGGTCGCCTGGGCTCCCGGCTGTGCCGACCCTCGGAGACGGTCGTTGCTGCGCTGCTGAGTGGGCGCTGAGTGGAGGGTGAGTGGCGATGAGGGTGCTGGGCCGGCCGCTCTGGAGCAGCTGGGCACGGTTGGCCCCGCACTTGAGTGG
>JBEDAU010000283.1:0-5276 GCA_041177605.1 Cyanobacteriota bacterium
AGGCGACCCGGCCACGGCCACCAGGACCGGGCCCCTTGGTGGTGGTGATGGCCAGGCCCTTGATCAGCTCGAAGACGCTGTTACGGCTCACGGGCAGTTGCTCGATCAGCTCAGCCAGGCGCACGCCGTCATCCACCTCCACAGCCACGGCAACGGCATCACTCACGGTCAGCAGACTCAGCGGACGCTGCGCATGCTGCCGGCCATCGGGCGCCGCGGCCAGGGCCAGGCGTAACCGGAACCAAAGTGGAACCCAATTCCAGGGCTGTCGCTACAGGTTCCGCGAGCAGCAGGGCCCCGCCAGCAGCTCAGCCAGCGGGACCCGAAGACGTGGGGGCCCGTAGGGGGTCACGGGCTCCAGCAGGGCCAGGCAGGCATCGAGCTTGAGGGCCAGCCGATCACAGGCGCTGGCCAGGGCGGTGGTGGTGGGCTCAGCCATGAGTGTGTACCGGGATTGTCCCTGCTTTCTGTAGGGCGGATTTCGGTACACACCCCACCCGCTCAACCCAGGCGGCCACCACCCTGTCGTCGGTGACGCCATCGGGCAGTCGATCGAGCATCACCCGGTAGCGGTAGGCCGCGGCAGCCGATCGGCCACCACCCTGTCGTCGTCGATCCACTTCGAGGCGGGCACCGACCAGGGCCAGCAGCTGCCGCAGGGCCGTGATGGGCCTCTTGCCGGGCCTCAGGCCCAGGACTTGAGCGATGCCATCGGCGCGGTCTGCGGCGGTCTGCTGGTTCTCGGGGACCAGCAGTTGCAGGGCCGGATCATCGGCGCCAAACCAGTCACCACGCTGCAGCCACCCGGGCAGCCCTAGGGCCCGCATGGCGGTGACCTTGGGGCCCAGCAGCCCATCGGCCAAGTCCGGGGCCCAGGCGCGGCCCATGGGCGCCAGCTGCTTGGCCAGCTCCCGGTCGTGTCGTGCCACCACCCGATCGGCGGCGGGGTCGGTGACGGCCCAGCGGCTCACGGCCTTGCGGTGGGCGCCATCGTCGTGGGCTTCGAGCAGCTCGGGAGATGGGGCGGCACCCTGCAGGGCCCAGGCCCGATCCACCCGCCACCGCTGCAGCTGGGCCCGTTCGGCTGGGCTCAGCCGGCGGCGGCGACCCTGCAGTTCGGCGGCTTCGGCATCGGTGAGCACCGGGGCAGCCACGATGGCGGCCTGGGCTTCTGCGGCAGCGGCAGCGGCCAGATCACGCAGCTGCGCACCGGCCACCTTCGCTTCGGCGGCGGCGATGCCGTCGAGGGCCTGGGCCTCCACCGCCCGGTAACCCTCGCGTTCCAGCAGGGCCAGCACCGTGGCGGCAAAGCTCATGCGGGAGCGGTTCTGCTGCGCGGCCTGGGCAGCCCACAGCCGCAGCCAGGGCCCGGTCGTGTCGGTGTCGGCATCCCAGCCGGCGGCGAGGGCTGCAGCGACGGCGGCCTGGGCATGGCGATCGAGATGCCGCAGCACCACCCGGGGGTTGAGCGATCCACAGCCGATCTGCATGGCGTTCCCGGGCGATCGGCTCGGGGCATACAGATGGCGCGGCGCTTCATCACGCAGGCGGCTGAGGGCCTGGGCCACATCGGCGGCGGGCGTGGTGCCGCCAGCGATGCCCAGCACGGCAGCGAAGTGGCCCCGGATGGTGACGGACAGGCCAGCGGCCACGGCCGGCGATGCCACCACCACGTCGTAGCCGGCCACCACCCGGTCGGGATCGGCAGCCAGCCGGCAGGCGTCGTGCTCGGGGTCGGCCACCGTGTCGCGGTCAACCTGCAGCACCCGGCAGTCCGGCCAGGTCGCCGCGGCCAGCTGGGCCAGGTTGACGGCGCTGTTCGGGCTGTCGGCTTCGGCGGCGGTGGTGGCGATCCAGACGCGCTCACGGCGCTGCAGGAAGCCCAGCAGGGCCGATCGCCACGACTCCCGCGTGGGATGGGTCACCAGCTCACGGCCGGCGGCGGGCAGACGCTTCGAGCCGATCAGATGGGCCCGCGCTCCCACCGCCGCTTCGAGGGCCTGCAGAACGTCGTCGTCGAGCTGGGCATCAGCGACCAGCACCTGGGAGGCACCGGCCAGCAGCTGGCCCAGGCTGTCGAGCACCTCAGGCCGGCGGCGGGCGATGGCCGTTCCCCGCCCATGGAGGGCATGACGCAGCACGGCAGCGGCTTCGTCGATCAGCACGATCGAACCCCGCCATTCGGCAGCGTTGAACCTCACGGCCGACTGGCGGCACAGGCTGTCGATACACAGCGCGATGCCGCACTGGCGAAGGTCAGAGCCGGGGGCGGCGTCATCACCCCAGGGCAGCCCCAGCCGGTCGGCCAGGGCCGCGGCCAGGCTCCGGCGGTGGGAGATCAGCACCACCCGCACGCCGGCCAGCTGCAGGGGCCGCAGGGCCTGGGCCAGCAGCTCGGTTTTGCCGGTGCCCATCCCGGCGGCCAGGGCGATCAGCCGGCGGTCGGTGGGGATGGCCAGGGCTTCGGCCAGGTAGCGGTCGGCCGGAGCTTCGGCATCGGCGGCACGCAGGCGCGGCACGGCCGGAGCGATGGCCGGGGCAGCCAGGGCAGCCACCACCACCTTGTCGAGGGCCTCAGGGCCCAGGGCCACCACAAGGTCGTCGGCGCCCACCTTCGAGGCACCGGGGAGCTCGGGGAGCTCAGCGACGCAGGCGGCGGCGCCAGCAGTGCGCAGCAGCCACCGCAGGCGGGCGGCAGCAGCAGCCACCCGGGCAGCGGTGCTGGGCTTCGTCTCCCGGTCGAAGACCACCACCATGGGCCGGTCGGCCTGGGCCAGGGCCAGCAGCTCGGGGACCAGCACCACCACGTCGTCGTCGTTCCGGCGGGCGCCCATGTCGATGCCGCTCAGACCGACGCAGGCATGGCCGCAGCTGAGTACGGACAGGCACTTCTTCAGGCCTTCGGCCACCACGATGGGCACCTGGGGATGGGCCAGCAGCCACGGCCAGAATCCGCCAGCGATGGCCGCGGCATCAGGCTCCGGCAGCCCGGCACGGCGGGCGATGGCGTCCCACTGGGGCAGCGGCACCACGGGGGCGAAGACGCCACCGCCACGGGGATGGCCGGGCGGCGATTCGTATTTGATCGGCTTCGGCATCACCGGCACGATCAGGCCGGTGCGCTTGTCGAGCCGGCGATCAGAACCCAGTCGCGGGTCGTTGGGCTTGAAGCAGTCGAACGGCTCGAAGCCCGGCAACCCGGCGGTGCTGGATCGCCATCCACCGTGGGCCAGATGCCGGTATTGCTGCTGCAGCGCGATCAGGCGATCAGCCACGAAACCCGGCTGTGCCTGGGGCAATCCCTTCGCGGTGGTGGTGCTGCCGGTCTGGATCGCCAGCCGCTTATGGGCGATCAGGGCGGCGCGGGCGTCTTCCCAGTGCTCAGTCGCACCGGGGCCGAATGACCGGACGTTGGCCGCGGCCACCTCGGGGTCGATGCCGCTGCCGATCACCAGTTCGGCCCAGTGCTCGGGCGTGATGCCGGCGGGGGCCGGGGGGGGGGCGATCGAGGCGGTCATTCGGCCACCTCCAACGCTTCCGCCAGGTCGGTGAGGGGGCCGCCGGACTTGCAGCCAGCGGCCAGCGCGTCGCGGTAGTGCCGCCCCAGCAGATAGGCCGATGCTTCCGGCGGCGGGTCGGCTGTGAACAGCAGCCGCAGCACCGGCCAGCCGGCGGCGGTGCTGGGCTCCAGCCGGGAGTGGCGCTGCAGCCACCAGCGGGCCCAGGGCCAGGCGATCCGGTCACAGGTCCGGCGGTGCAGGGCCTCCCAGAACGGGGCCGCGGCAGGGTCCGTACCGAACGTGGCGCCAGCGGCCAGGGGTTCGTTACGATTTGTAACAGCCTGCTGTGAGAGACTGTCGGAGGGCCTGAGGGCCCCGCAAGATACAGGCATTGGTCGCTGTTCGACCAGCCATCCAGAGGGCCCTCGGGGATTGCAACTCCCCGGGGGCTTTCGGCTTTTCAGCCTTCGGCCCCGTCCCTGATCGAGCTGGTATGCCTCGACTCTACGGGGAAGTTGTTGTTAGGCAACGGTTCCAATCCCGGCGGCCCGATTAGCGCGACCCGCCCAACTTCCCGCCCGTTCGTGTCACTAGGTAGGAATACCTACGGCAGCAGGCAGGCGATTGGCCGCGGCCTGGGCCTGATTCAGCGGCTGGAGAGGGGCAGCAGGCGGGTTAGTTAGAAGACTTCAGGGCCGCCGCTGGCGAACGCAGGCGGGCCAGAAAGACTCACCAGCGGCACCCCAGGCAGGACCCGCGGCGCAACCTTGCAACCTTGCCGGGGGCATGAAGTCGGGCCCGTTGTGGGGCTGGCCAGCTCCCGCCCATTCACATTCACAGGCCCGGCCCGGCCTGAATCAGAGTGAATGGGGAGGGGGCCCGACTGCCCGAAAACGTCACAGCCGGCAGGCGTCACATTTCCCCGGCGGTGAAATCAAGCGCCAGGGCGCCGCTCGAACCCACCACGCGCGAAGAACCACCGGAGGACCCGGTAGGCATAGCAAACCAGACAAGGTGTAGCGGTTCGTTATACTTATTCTGTTAATCTGCTGTAGTTAGCTATAGAAACCGATCCAGTGGCGATCAGGGCTGCCGGTATGGGGCGATCGGCCGCGGCCAGGCGGGCCCGGTCCAATCCAGCCCGGTCCAATCTCTGCGGCCCGGTTTGGCCAGGGCTCCAGATCGCAGGCCAGCACTGGATTCGTGGCGGCCGGTCCAAAGCGGGCCTACCTGTCGTTGGTGCAGGTACGCAGGATCGGCAGACTCAGCGGACGCTGGAGACGCTGATCAGCAGCCAGGGTCGGCGGACTCAGGAGACGCTGCAGACAGCCTCCAGACGTTGCGGGCCAGCCGGTCGGCACGCAGCCCACCACGCACCACCACAGGCCCCCCAGGGCGGGCGCCGATGATCCAGGCCAGCTCAGTGGTGCTCAGCGGGAAACCCGTGATCAGGGCCCGGCTGGCGGCCTCCATGCGCTGCAGCAGATCAGCGGCGTCAGCAGACTCAGCGGACGCTGCAGCGGGCAGGGTCGGCGTCGTCGGCGGAGTCTGCGGACTGACGGCCAGGGCGGTGCTGTAGTCGCTGATCTTGCGGTGGCCAGCAGCCACCTCCTGCGCAGCAGCTCGCAGCCGGTCGGCGTCGGAGCTGCTCAGCCAGGCGACCCGGCCACGGCCACCAGGACCGGGCCCCTTGGTGGTGGTGATGGCCAGGCCCTTGATCAGCTCGAAGACGCTGTTACGGCTCACGGGCAGTTGCTCGATCAGCTCAGCCAGGCG
>JBEDAU010000284.1:0-3632 GCA_041177605.1 Cyanobacteriota bacterium
CTTCACCAAAGTCGGCTGGCAGAGATTCACCACGAGTGGGTGCGTCAGAGCTGGACGACCAGCAGCGTGCCGGGCCTGATTGCGAGGATGCCGGGCTGATCTCCATGGCCACCCCATGCCCCTCTCCCCCCTGGTGCGCCAGCTGCAGCAGGTGCCCCTCACCGGGGAGGTGCTGGCGCGGATCGAACGCCCGGATCGGCTGCGGCTGAGCGGCGGTGGCCGCGGCGCCCGGGCCCTGATCAGCAGTGCCCTGGCGGCCAGTGCCGAGGCGCCGCTGCTGGTGCTGGTGCCCACCCTGGAGGAGGCGGGCCGCTGGGCGGCGCTGCTGGAGCTGATGGGCTGGCGCAGCTGCCAGCTCTACCCCACCAGCGAGGGCAGCCCGTATGAGCCCTTCGATCCCACCAGTGAGATCACCTGGGGCCAGCTGCAGGTGCTCAGCGAGCTGCTGGATGCCCCCGACCAGCTGGCCATCGTGGCCACCGAGCGGGCCCTGCAGCCCCACCTGCCGCCCCCGGCCGCCCTGAAAGAGCAGTGCCTGAGCCTGCGCAAGGGCGACAGCTTCGATCTCGAACAGCTGGGCGAGACCCTCACCCGCCTGGGCTACGAGCGGGTGGCCACGATTGAGCAGGAGGGCAGCTGGAGCCGCCGCGGCGACATCGTCGACGTGTTCCCGGTGAGCAGCGAGCTCCCGGTGAGGCTGGAGTTCTTCGGCGAGGAGCTGGAGAAGCTGCGGGAGTTCGATCCCGCCAGCCAGCGCTCCCTCGATCCGATCGAGGTGGTGCGGCTCACCCCCAGCGGCTACGGCCCGCTGATCGCGGCCGCCCTGCGCGACACCATGCCCGACGGGCTGGAGCAGCTGCTGCCCGCCGATGCCCTGGAGCTGCTGCTGGAGGGCGGCACGCCCGAGGGCCTGCGGCGGCTGATGGGCCTGGCCTGGAGCCGGCCCGCCTCCCTGCTCGACTACCTGCCACCCACCACGCTGGTGGCGATCGATGAACGCCGCGCCTGCCTGGCCCACGGCCAGCAGTGGTTCGACCACGTGGTGGAGCACCACGCCGACACCGAGAGCGAGCTGGGCGCGGCGCTGCCGGGGGTGCAGCACCGGCCGCCGGCCGACACCCTGGCGGAGGCCAGCGGCGGCTTTGCCGGCTTCGATCTGGCCGAGCTGCACGAGAGCGACGGCCACGCCAACGGCTTCGATCTGGCCAGCCGGCCGGTGCCGGCCTACCCCAACGCCTTCGGCAAGCTGGCCGAGCTGATCAAGGGCTTCCAGAAGGAGCGGGCCACGGTGTGGCTGCTCTCGGCCCAGCCCAGCCGGGCGGTGGCCCTGCTGGAGGAGCACGACTGCATCAGCCGCTTCGTGCCCAACCCCGGCGACATCCCGGCGATCGACCGCCTGGTGGAGCAGGGCACGCCCGTGGCCCTCAAGAGCAAGGGCACCGCCGAACTGGAGGGCCTGCAACTGCCGGCCTGGAGACTGGTACTGATCAGCGACCGGGAGTTCTTCGGCCAACACGCCCTGGCCGCCAGCGGCTATGTGCGACGGCGCCGCAAGGCCGCCAGCCGCACCGTGGATCCGGGCAAGATGCGACCCGGCGATTTCGTGGTGCACCGCAACCACGGCATCGGCAAGTTTCTGAAGCTCGAGAAGCTGGCGATCGGCGGCGAATCCCGGGATTACCTGGTGGTGCAGTACGCCGACGGCCTGCTGCGGGTGGCCGCCGACCAGCTGGGCAGCCTGGGCCGCTACCGCGCCACCGGCGACACGCCGCCCGAGCTCAACCGCATGGGCGGCACCGCCTGGACGCGGGCCAAGGAGAAGGCCAGGAAGGCGATCCGCAAGGTGGCGGTGGATCTGGTGAAGCTCTACGCCGAGCGCCACAAGGCGCCGGGCTTCGCCTATCCGCCCGACGGCCCCTGGCAGGACGAGCTCGAAGACTCCTTCCCCTATGAGCCCACGCCCGATCAGGTGAAGGCGATCGCCGAGGTGAAGCGCGACATGGAGCAGCCCTCGCCGATGGACCGGCTGGTGTGCGGCGATGTGGGCTTCGGCAAGACCGAGGTGGCGATCCGGGCGATCTTCAAGGCCGTCACCGCCGGCAGGCAGGTGGCGATGCTGGCCCCCACCACGGTGCTGGCCCAGCAGCACTGGCGCTCCCTCTCCGAGCGCTTCGCCCCCTATCCGGTGAAGGTGAGCCTGCTCAACCGTTTCCGCACCACCACTGAGCGCAAGGCGATCCTCGAAGGGCTCCACGCGGGCACCGTCGATGTGGTGGTGGGCACCCACCAGCTGCTCTCCAAGGGCACGGCCTTCAAGCAGCTGGGCCTGCTGGTGGTGGATGAGGAGCAGCGCTTCGGGGTGAACCAGAAGGAAAAGATCAAGGCGCTGCGCAAGGACGTGGACGTGCTGACACTCTCCGCCACGCCGATTCCGCGCACCCTTTACATGAGCCTCTCGGGCGTGCGCGAGATGAGCCTGATCACCACGCCGCCGCCACTGCGCCGGCCGATCAAGACCCACCTGGCCGCCCTCGATGAGGAGGCGGTGCGCAGCGCCATCCGCCAGGAGCTCGATCGCGGCGGCCAGGTGTTCTACGTGGTGCCGCGGGTGGAGGGAATCGAGGAGGTGGCCGAGCGGCTCCGGCAGATGATCCCCGGCCTCAAACTGCTGGTGGCCCACGGCCAGATGGCCGAGGGCGAGCTGGAGAGCGCCATGGTGGCCTTCAACGCCGGTGAGGCCGATCTGATGCTCTGCACCACGATCGTGGAGAGCGGCCTGGATATCCCGCGCGTCAACACGATCCTGATCGAGGACGCCCACAGGTTCGGCCTGGCCCAGCTGTATCAACTGCGGGGCCGGGTGGGCCGCAGCGGCATCCAGGCCCATGCCTGGCTCTTCTATCCCGGCGATGCCTCCCTGAGTGAGGCGGCGCGGCAGCGGCTGCGGGCCATTCAGGAGTTCGCCCAGCTCGGCAGCGGCTACCAGCTGGCCATGCGCGACATGGAGATCCGCGGCGTGGGCAACCTGCTGGGGGTGGAGCAGAGCGGCCAGATGGAGACCATCGGCTTCGACCTCTACATGGAAATGCTGCAGGAGTGCCTGGCCGAGATCCAGGGTCAGGACATTCCCAAGGTCGACGACACCCAGATCGACCTGCCGATCACCGCCTTCATCCCGGGCGACTGGATTGCCGATAACGACGAGAAGATGGCCGCCTACCGGTCGGCCGCCGAGTGCGGCAGCCCCGAGGCCCTGCTGCAGCTCGCCGCCGACTGGGTCGACCGCTACGGCGCACTGCCGGCGCCGGTGATCGCGCTGCTGCAGCTGATGGAGCTCAAGCTGCTGGCCAAACGCTGCGGCTTCTCCAGGATCAAGCCGGAGAAGCCCAACATCGCCCTCGAGACGCCGATGGAGGAGCCCGCCTTCCGGCTGCTGCGCCAGGGCCTGCCGCAGCACCTGCACGGTCGCCTGGTGTATCAGCCCGGTTCCGGCACCACCGCCAAGGTGCTGGCCCGGGGCCTGGGGGTGCTGCCGATCGAGAAGCAGGTGGAGGAGCTCAAGGGCTGGCTGGCGCAGATGGCCGCCCAGATCCCCGGTGCCGATGGCCTCACCGAGGCCGAGCGCGCCGAGC
>JBEDAU010000285.1:0-2656 GCA_041177605.1 Cyanobacteriota bacterium
CCAGGTGGGCCAGCCCGTCACCCCCAGGCTCGCGAGCTGGGCCGGGTCTGGATTCGAGCTGACCGTGATGCCGCGGGCCATGGCGATGGGGCGTAGACGCAGGGGTCATTGTGGGCAGGCCGCCGCAGCGCTGACCATCGCTCCACCCCCTGAGCCCCTCGGGCGTTCTGGCCTGTTCTCCAGGGCTTCGCGATGATGACCCGATGACCACGAGCGGCCTGATTCCTGGCAGCCGGGGATTTACACCGCCAGTTCGAGCGTTTCCACGCTTTTCACACCAGCCTCCTCAGCTTCCACCTCGAGCCAGAGGGCAATGGCCTCGCGGATGTTGGTGAGGGCCTCTTCACGGCTGTTGCCCTGGGAGTGGCAGCCGGGCAGATCGAGGCAGCTCAAGGCCCAGCCTTCCTCGGTCTCCAGCAGGCGGATGCGGTAGCTCATGGCTGGGGCAAAGACCGCTGTTCCAGTCTGCCCCCTTCCAACCGCCAACCCCGCCGCTATGCCAAGCATCGGTGACACTGCCCTGCTTGCGCTGGCTTTCCCAGCGGAAGGGGGACGGCCCTAGGGCCAGATCGCAGTAGCAGGTGGTGGGGGAGAAGAGGGCTTCGCGCCAGAGAACGCCTTTGCGGTGACTGCGGGGGGCGCGATCGGTGAGCACGCGCAGATTCAGGTTCTGCGATGAATGGCGTTAGAGGGCATCGATGAATGTTTCCGCGTCGACTCCCGCCTGGCGAAGCACGCTTGCCAATGTCCCCACCGCAAGATCGCGGCGATGGAGTGGCACCACGCAGGTCAAAGTGGTGTCACCTCCTTCAGGGTTAGGGGACGGTCTTCGCAGCACCACATGGCTGCCTTTCTGACGCACGATCTCGAAGCCGAGGCGCTGCAAGGCAGCGATGACGGCCGATGCCGGCAGCCGCGGCAACTTAGGCAACGTTGACCTCGAAGGTGGTCAGCAGCCGCGGCGCCAGCGCAGGTTGCGGACATTCCTCCAGGTAAAGCTCGGTGGCTTCGCGCAGGTTGGCCAGGGCTTCCTCGATGGTGTCGCCCTGGCTCGCGGTGCCGACCTCCGGGCACTCCGCCACGTAGACCTCGTCTTCCCGGTACAGGATCGCCGTGAGGCGCTGGGGGGTGGCGGTCGTCATGGTCGCCGGGATGGTGTGGCATCCAGTCTGGCGGGTTTCAAACCGCCAACGCCATCACCTGCAGCCACGCCGCCGGGATCTCCCGCTCCAGCCGCCAGCGGATTGCCATCGGCCGCTCGCCCTCATGGCTCTCGTAGGTGGCAAAGCCCAGACAGCGGACCGGTTCGGTGACACCGCCCAGCCGCCCGTCGACCCGCCGCTGCTCGCGCACGAACAGCATCACCCGCGAGCCCCGCGCCTCATGGTGGACATACCGCTGGCCGGTGCGCGAGGCGGCGGTGGTGGTGCTCTGGCTCTCCCAGTGGAAGAGGCGGGGGCCGAGGGCCAGGTCGCGGTAGCGGGTGGTGGGGGAGAAGAGGGCTTCGCTTTTCTTCAGGGTGATGAACAGCAGGTCGCACTGGCTGGGTTCGTGCCAGAGCACGCCTTCGCGGTGGATCCAGGGGGCGTCATCGCTGAGGACGCCGAATGCGGCCTCGATTTCGGCGCGGCTGTAATGGCCGTGCACGCGCAGCGGCACGGGCAGAGTCCAGGGGAGCGGGTGGAGGCGGTGGTCGGCCCGGACGGCCAGGAGCTCCGCAGCTGGTGCAGTTCGTCGCGCCAGGGGCCGAGCTGCCAGAGCACAGCCAGGGCTTCGGGAAGCGGACGCCACCGGCGACCGGTGCCAAACAGCTGGGCGGTGAGCATCAACCACTGGCGGCGGTCGCGTTCGCCCAGGGCCTGCAGCTCCGGCGGCACGGGTGCGGCCAGGGCGGCGGCGAGGGCGCGCAGGCGGTCGGGATCGTCGCCATGCAGCAGGCCGGCGCCGATGGCGCGGGTGAGGCGCTCTTCCTCCGGGTGGGGTGCCTCGCCGAGCCAGCCCAGCTCCCGGCGCAGGCCGGTGAAGGAGGCGCCGCGGATGCCGTAGAAGTCGGCCGGGTCCATGGCCAGGGCCTCCAGCCATTCAGCCAAGCCGCTGGCAGGGGTGATCACCCCCTCGACGGCCAGGGCTCGCAGCTCCTGCAGCAGCTGGGGGCGGCGGCTGGGCAGGCACTGGCGCAGGTTGGCGAGCACGTGATCCGACGCCACCCGATCGAGCACCAACCGGCAACCGGGGGGCAGGAATGGGAACCCCTGCGTCAGCTGCTCCTGCAGCTGGCGGCGACTGCAGCCGAGCAGGGCGCGGTAGCGCAGGTCGAAGCGGAAGCGGCGGTGCTGCTGGCCGATGAAATCGAGCACCGTGAGGCAGCTCTTGCCGGTGTCGGGCGAGAGGCGCAGGCCCCGGCCCAGCTGCTGCAGGAACACCACGGCGCTCTCGGTGGGCCGCAGCAGCAGCACGGTGTCGATGGATGGGATGTCGAGCCCTTCGTTGAACAGGTCGACCGCGAAGAGGATCTGCAGATCGCCGGACTGCAGGCGGCGTAGGGCCTCGTGGCGCAGATCGGCGGGGGTGGAGGCGTCGAGGGCTTCGGCGGCGAAGCCGGCAGCGCGGAAGCGGTCGGCCATGAAGCGGGCGTGCTCCACGCTCACGCAGAAGC